>DAOUBE010000339.1:0-6872 GCA_034432835.1 Dehalococcoidia bacterium
CCCGGGGGCCCGCTTCTGACGGGCTACACCCCTTCATGAAACTGCCGGCCTCCTCCCCCAGCCTGGCCTGGGTTATAATGTCGTGGCGCCCTATTGTCCCATAACCGAAAAGGAAGGAGCCAGTCGGTGCGCGCTGCGAAGAGAGACCGGCCCAATTTTCTCGTCATCATGTCCGACGAGCATGGCCCTATGTTCAGTAGCACTTGGGGGCACCCCCTAGTGCGTACCCCCAACATGGACCGCCTGGCCCAGATGGGCGTCACCTTCGACGCCGCCTACTGCAACTCGCCACTGTGCGTACCCTCCCGCCTCTCCTTCCTGACCGGCCGTTACGTGCACCACTGCCGGGCGTGGGACAACTCCGTGCCCTTGCCCGTGGACGCCGTGACGTGGCCCTACCTGCTCCGGTCCCTGGGCTACGACGCCGTCCTCAGCGGCAAGATGCATCTGGTGGGGCCAGACCCGCTCCACGGTTTCCGAGCACAGTTGGCCACGGACCTCCACGCCCAACTGGTGCACCCCATCTACCCCTGGCGGGATGGCATCCCCACGGCCAAAGAGCCCTGGCCCTCGGTGATGCAGGCCGGGGCGGGCACCACCCGGGAGATAGAGGTGGACGATGAGGTAGAAAGGGCGGCCCTGGCCTACCTGCGGGACCCCCAGAGGAGACGCCAGCCCTTCGCCCTTTGCGTGGGGTTCATAGCGCCTCATTTCCCCTTTGTGGTGCCAGAGCCTTACTTTTCCATGTACTACCCCCACAAAGTTGACCCGCCCAACTTGCCCCCGGGCCACCTAGAGGACCTGCCCCCGTCGGCGAAGCGCCTGCGCCAGGCCTTCGGGCTGGCGGGGCCATACACGGAGGAGCAGGTCCTGAAGGCCAGGGCAGCCTACTACGGCCTGGTGACTTATCTGGACGATAAGATAGGCCGTCTTCTGGACACCCTGGAAGCGCAGGGTCTGGCCGAGAGCACTGTGGTTATCTATACCTCCGACCACGGTGAGATGCTGGGTGAACATGGTCTATGGCGCAAGATGTCTTTCTACGAGCAGTCGGCCAGGGTGCCCCTTCAGGTGGCCTGGCCCGGCGTCATTCCCGGCGGCGTGCGGGTACCCGCCGCCGTTTCTATGGTGGACTTGGTGGCCACCATGATGGACATGGTGGGGATGGGGGAGGAGTTGCGGCGCTTCTGGGGCATGGACGGCGACTCTTTCCTGGCCCTGCTGCTGGGTGGCCCCATGGTGTGGAAGGACGAGGCCTTTGTGGAGCACCTGGCCCACGGCACAGACCGGGCCATGGCCATGCTGCGTCAGGGCAGATGGAAGCTGTGTTACGGCCACGGCACCCCACCGGAGCTGGAGCTGTACGACCTGGAGTCGGACCCGGGGGAGTTCCACAACCTGGCCAACGAGGCCAACTACAGCAAGGTTAGGGAAAGGATGCTGGCCCGCCTTTTGGAACATTGGGACCCGAAGGAGATAACCAGGGAGGTGATGGCCAGCCAAGAGGCCCGGATACTTATACGTATGGCCCACGGCGACGCCCCGCCCTTCTAGTCACCCGCCCAAGTCAGCCTTCCTCAGGCTTGGTCATCCTGCTATACTCACCAGGTGGAGGGTCACCAGTCCCGATGCTGGACGCCGATTGGAGCAGTTTGTTCCGTTCATAGGATCATGATTCCTGCGGCTGCTTCCAGGGCTCTACCCTGGCCCGCCGTGAGGTGAGCATGATCGTACAAGCCCAGGAAAGAAGAGTAGCTCTGGAGAGGCTCTCCCTTCACTACCGCCAGTGGGGTACCCAGGGCCCTCCGGTGGTGCTGCTCCACGGCCTGGCCTCGTCGTGCCGTACGTGGGACCTGCTGGCCCCATACCTCGCCTCCAGGTTCAAGGTGGTGGCCCCTGACCAGCGGGGCCACGGCTTGAGCGACAAGCCGGACGCGGGGTATGGGTTCGAAGAGGTGGCGAAGGACCTGGCCCAGTTCATATCTGCCCTGGACCTGGAGCGCCCCCTGCTGGTGGGGCACTCCTGGGGGGGCAACGTGGCCGTGCACTTCGCCGCCCTCTACCCCCAGGTCCCCAGAGGCCTGGTGCTGGTGGACGGCGGCTTCCTGGAGCCGGCCAGCTATCCAGGGATGACCTGGAGCCGCGCCCGGCGGGAGCTGGCTCCCCCGGACCTGCGGGGCGTCACCGTGGCCGAGCTTTTGCAGCGGGCCAGGGGCTGGCTACAAGGGCTGGACTGGACACCGGAGCTGGAGGCCATCCTCATGGCCCAGTTCCAGGTGGCCGAGGACGGCACCGTACGCCCCTGCCTGAGCCGCGAGAACCATATGCAGGTGGTGAGGGCTTTGTGGGAGCAACGGCCCTCCCAGCTCTACACTAGGATCCCCTGTCCTGTCCTCATGGTACCTGCCAGGCATGATAACGTCACCTCTGGCCGCATGGCCGACTTCCAGGCTATCAAGGAGCGCAACGTTGCCACGGCCCAGGCCCGCCTGGTTAGGAGCCGCACGGTCTGGATGCCCGATTCCGTCCACGACGTCCAGCTCCAGAGGCCCAGGGAGCTGGCCCAGCTTATCCTGGACGCCTTCGACGAGGGCTTCTTCGGCGAGCCTTGAGGCACCGGGGCCAGCCTGTTACCCTTGTGCGGTGGCTTGGTACACCAAAGGTGCTAAAGGGAGCCAGGACGCTCCTTCGGTCTTGGTTCCCCTTTGGTCGAAGTAGCCCAGAGCCCTAGCGGGGGCCCATCGCCAAGCGCTCCGAGTGCTCTTCTGCCCCCATCCCCCAATTCCCTTAGTGCCTGTCAAGGTGGGGTAGTGGTTGTCATTCTAACCGGAGCGAAGCATCCGGGGGGCTGGGCCACCGCCCCTCCAGATTCTCCCTTCGATACACTCCTTCAGAATAACACCTTATCCCCTGAACCCCCTGGTCAAAACACCAACCCTGCTTGAAAGTGGCCGCAAGACGTCCCCTTCTCCACCCAGAGAATCACACACGGGTAAGAGTCTGCCCGGTGCCAGTGCTACTCGATTGGGCCGTTTGCTCTGCGGAGGCAGACCTGGGCGCATGCCCAGGCGGTAGGGCAGACCTACATCCGCTCCCCCATGAAAGCATCCTCACGCAGCATTTGGTATAAGGCGAGAGTCGCTACCGCTACCAAAGGAGAGGGGGTTGTACAGGCCGTTTTCACCCGTACATGACTGGTACAAGGGGTGTGGAGCGCGGTTGGGTTAGGTAGAGGGAGGACCGCCCACGGGTACCGGGGCGGCGGCCCGGGGGTGGATATAGCCCTGGAAGGCCTCCGGGTGCAGCATCTCCGCCAGGAACTCCAGGCCGTCCACCAGCCTTGGCCCCGGGCGGCTGTAGTACTCGTGGGCGTTGGCCGCCCAGACCCGTCCGCTCCTCACGGCGGGAAGCTGGGCCCAGCCTGGCAGCGGCCACAGCAGCCGGGCCTCGTCCAGGGTGCGGGCCACATCGAACCCGCAGGGCATGAGCACCAGCACCTCGGGCTGGGCTTCCGCCACCTCATCCCACACCACCCTGCGAGAGGGCGAGCCTGGCCTGGCCAGGACGTCGCGCCCTCCCGCCAGCTCCACCATCTCCGGCACCCAGTGGCCGGCCACTATCAGCGGGTCCAGCCACTCTAGGCACACTACCCGGGGCCGTTGTGCCACATACCTGGTGCGTCGTTCCACGGCCTGGATGCGGCGCCTCAGGGCCGCGACGGCGGGGCGCGCCCTGGCCACAGTGCCGGTGGCTTCCCCCACGCGGAGGATGTCCTGGAGCACGTCCTCCAGGGTGTGGGGGTCTAGGGAGAGCACCTCTGGCGCCCGGAGCAGCACGCTCAAAGCCTGGCCCACCTGCCGGGCTGGTACGGCACACACGTCGCATAGGCCCTGGGTAAGGACCAGGTCGGGGCCTATGTCACGAAGGGCCTCCGAGTCCAGCAGGTAAAGGGGCTGGCCGCTGGCCGCGTGCTGCGCAACCACGTTGTCGATCTGCCGGCTGGTGAGCTGCCCGGGCTGCACAACGCTGCGCACCAGCACCCGCTTGCCCCGGGCCTCGGGAGGGTAGTCGCACTCGTGGGTCACCCCAAAGAGCTGGTCGCCCAGGCCCAGCAGGAATACGATCTCCGTGGCGCTGGGAAGCAGGGAGCAGATGCGCACGTCGCCTCTTCTCGCCGCCTAATTGCGGTTCTCCCACAGGGTGAAGAACCGTTGCGACTGCTCCGTAAGGGCCTCCTTCATCTCCTCCCGTTCCAGCCTCCTCATCTCCTCCTTCTCCCGGGCCATCATGGCCTTCACCACCTCCATGCACTGGGAGACCGCCTCTGGAGCAGCGCCGTCCCCAAAGAGGGAACTGAGGGCACTGGTCACCTGGGTATCGCTGAGGGCCAGGGCCGAGCCACTGACCATGAGCACCGCCACCCGGGGGAAGTCCTCCTCGGGGATGTCCGGAGTGATCTGCTCCAGAATGGCCAGGAGCACCGCCTCCCGGACAAGCTCCTCCAGGCGAGTAGGCAAGACCATGAGGTGCCAGAAGGGATGGTCGGTCTCCTCCCTTAGTAGCTCGGAGAAACTCTCCTCCAGTCGTTTGAAAAAGGTGTCGTCAAAGAGCCGGCTGGCGTCTATGGAATGGACCTTGGGGTTACCCCCGCGGAGGTCCAATACGACCACCTGCTTGAGGTGTGGGAAAATGCACAGATTGATTTCGGCTGGTGTCTCGTCCTCTTCCCTACCGCCGAAGTGTCGTTCCATTCAAGCACCTCTCTTATCAACTACCACTACCCCACCGGGCAAGAATTTTAGCACTTCTGACCCGCGGATAGAATCACGTTCCGTAAACAGCGTTGGGGGGAATGGTATGTCTCAGGGGGCCCAAGGGGGCAGCGTGGAGAGTGGAGGGCGTCATCCGTGGCAACAGGGAAAAGCCTGCAGTGGAGGGGCGGGCTCTGGCCGGTGACCTAACCAATGGCCTGAATGTCGGCCAGTTGCCGATAGAGCCAGTGGGTGATGTCCTCGCGGCTGATAGCCTCGGTCAGCTTGGCGGCTCGCCGGTCCCTCTCGGCTGGGTCCATGGTGATGGCCTGGTAAAGGGCTTGGGCCGTCCCCTCCAGGTCTGCGGGGCCCACCCCCAGGGCCCATTCACCTAGCTGTTTATAGGAACCCGAAGTCTCAGACAGCACCAGGACGCCGGCGCGGGTGTTGACCACGGGCCCTTCCTTGGCCACCAGGTTCATGCCGTCGATGACGGAGTTGACCAGCAGCACGTCGTACAGCTTCATGCCGGCGATGGCCTGGGTATAGTTGTTCTCGTAGAACACGGTGACGGGCTCCCAGTCCGGCCTCCCGAAGGTATCGTTCACCTGCTTCACCGCTTCGTCTATCTCGGTCATGTAGCGCTGGTACTGGCGGATGTGTGCCCTGGAGGGCACCAGGAAGGCCAGGAACTTGATCTTGCCGTGGAGCTCTGGGTAGCGGGACAACAGGATCTCGTAGGCCTTGAATCCCCGGACGATGTTCTTGCTGGGTTCCGCCCGGTCCACCCTGATGATGGTATGGTCTCCCATGAGGGGACGGAGTTTCCTTTCGTACTCCAAGGCCCTGGGGGAGTTGGCGATACGCTGCACCTCTTCCACGTCTATAGAAATAGGGTAGGCCCGGCACAGGATCTGCCGCTCCTCGAAGTACACGGCCCTATCGTTGTGGTCCACCTTGGCCTCAGGAAGGAACTCCTCACAGGTGTCCAGGAAGTTACGAACGTCGTGGGGGGTCTGAAAGCCGACGATGTTAGCCGAGCACAGGCCTTCGCAGATGGCCCGGCGCATGAAGGCGGGAAGAAGCTGCCAGTACCGGGGCGTAGGCCATGGTATGTGCACAAAGTGCTGGATGATGGCCTCAGGTAGCTTTCTGCGCACGAAGAGGGGGGTCAGGTACAGGTGATAGTCGTGGAGCATGACCACGGGGGGTTTGGGAGAGCCGCTGCACTCCGCCACCACTGCATCGGCGAACTCCTGGTTCACCGGTACGTAGCCATCGTGCCAGGCATCCAGGACCGTCTCATCTATATTGGGGTTGTAGGGGGAGTTCCACATGTAGTGCTGGAGGAACCAGAGCAAAGGGTTGCAGAAGACGTTGTAGTACTTGTGGTAAACCCTTCTGGGGGTCACCACAAAGCGCACCCTGATGCGCTGGTTGGGCAGGGGCGACTTGATGGCTGCTCCCTGGCTGTCGTCGTGGACCTTGCGGTCGCCCTCACCCATGGCGCTGGCGATCCAGGTGAACTCCAGCATTTGGGTAAGGGAGCTCAGGGCGGTGACCACCCCACCGCTGCCTCGCCTGGCCTCGATGCGTCCTTCAGGAGTGATGCGGTGCTCCAGAGGACCTCGGTTGCTGGCCAGGACAAGGCGCCTTTGGGAAAGGAACTGGTCACAGAGCTGCTGGAGTTGAGCACGGTTATCATTGTTGGCTACCATGATCGATCTCCCAGTCTTGCTAGGGAGCCTCAGGGTTGGTGGGCATCCCCCCGACAAGCGACGGCTAAGCAGCGTCGCCCGAATTAGCCTGGCCTGTCACCAGACTGCCCCCTACCTCCAGCCTAGAGATTAACACCTGACATTAACATTTTTGAGGACTATTGTCAACAGAAATTCTACTTGCTGAACACGTCATTTAATGCCGGATGCAAGGACGTGTTGCGCAATCAGTACGTCCGTGGGCGGCCGATACCAGCTATATGCTCACCAACCCTCTCCTTCCGTCACGAATGGGCCAGAAACAGCCTGAAAAAGTTCAGATAGATATGAGACAGTAGGCGTGGAAAAGTAGAAGCAGAAGGGGCCACACTTCTGGGTGAGAATAGACCAGAAAGGAGGTGGC
>DAOUBE010000340.1:0-4219 GCA_034432835.1 Dehalococcoidia bacterium
TGGTGCTATAGAGGAGCATGTAGTCGGTTATTCCTGTCCTTTCCGAGATCTCCTTGGCTATCTCCTCACACTGCTTTTTGGTAGTGGCGTGCACCATGCTGAAGTGGCTGTAGGGCCAGTCGGGGAAGGTAGGGCGCTCGTAGCAGTGGGTGACGGCGGGGTGGGCCGCCATGATGCGCCCCACCTCCTCGGAGCGCTGGGGGGGCACCCGCCACACGATCATGGCATTGGCCTTGAAGCCGGCCCGGCGGTGGTACAGCACGGCGCTGTACCGGCGCATGACGCCCCGCTCCTGGAAGGACCTGGCCAGGTCAAAGAGCTGCTGGGTGGTGATACCCAGACGCTGGGCCATGCCATCGAAGGGCCGGGAGACCAGGGGCAGGTCCTGCTGGAGCTCTCGAACTGCCTGTACCTCGAAGTCGGTGAGGTGCTCCACCTTGTTCCAGTTCTTCATGGCCCCGTTCTTGTCATATCCATCGGGGCTGTAGTACTGGTAGGCCGCCGACCTCTCCTCCACCATGTCGAAGTTGACGCCTATCTTGAAGAAGCGGATGGTGGGCAGCACCCGATAGTCCTCGGCCTCCGTCTCCTGGGCCATGCGCTGGACGGTCTCCTCCAGGCTCTCGTTGGGGGGCACCGCCAGGGTGAACCACAGGTTAAAGTGGCCCACCCTGGCATAGTTGTGGCTGACGCCGGGGTGCTTGTTGATGCGGAGCGCGCCCTTATGAAGCCTTTCCGGTGGAAAACGCATGGCCACAAGGCTGCTCGTGTAGCCCAGGCGGCGAGTATCGAAAATGGCGTTGATCTCCCGGATGACGTTTTGCCTCTTCAGGCGGGCGATGCTCTCCATCACCTGGGCCTCGGACATATCCAGTTGCTCCCCTATGGCCTTGTAGGGCTCCTCCACCAGAGGGAAAGCCGACTGGATGATATTCAGCAGCTTTCTTTCAGCCAGCTCCAGGGTCATGATGCCTCCCGAGTTACTTACGTGGAGATGCGGGGACTGGTTCCCTCTTCTTGAGGGCAGGGTCGTACGCTTTGGATATCCCGCGGAGCACCTGGTTGGTCAGCAGGGCCAGCCTGGGCCAGGCCTGACTCTGGGTCACCTCCATGAGGGAGGAGTGGAAGAAGATGAAGGCCTCCACCGCCTGGCTCAGGGCGATATTCTGCCGCAGCATCTCGTGCCCGTAGTCCTGGCCCATGAGGTAGGCCTCTTCCAGCAGTTCCTGGCGGCGGGACCGGGCGCTGCTCTGGGCCAGCAGGGCCAGCAGACGACGCCCCAGCAGCCGCATGCGGGTCTTAGCCTCCTCGTCCAGCCCCTGGTACCAGGGCTGCTCGCCGGCCTTTCCCCGGTGCAGGCGGCGCCGGATGCGCTGGAGCAGGGCCTTGTCCCAGGTGTGGTCTCCCTCGCCGTCGGTGGCGGGCCTGCCCTTCTCCAGAAGGCCCAGCAGGTCCTCCTGGAGGAACCGCCGGTGCCCTCCGGGGGTCCGGAAGGAGCGGATCATGCCGTTGTCCGCCCAGTGGCGCAAAGTAGCCTCGTTCACCCCTACCATCTGGCAGGCCGTGCCCAGGGATACCCAGCGGCGAGTTTTGGTTGTCATATAATGACTCTAGGAAAAATCTGCAAAAATATGTAGAAATCTTATAGATATACGGCGACAACACAACCAGTTTATAAGGTTATCATAGGCACATGTCAAAGTCAATGCCGTTATGCACAAGGCCACGGCAGCGGTTTCCTCAATCCTCTGGGGTGCTGGCACCGGTCCGCAAGGGCTATTCCTTGCTGGAGTGCGGGATCCGGACTTTCTAAAGATAGAGACCATGGGATGGGACTGGTTGCCTTTATCAACCAATGGTATAGTTGGCGTGGCAGGGGTACCAGTTGGGCGATAACCTGGAGAAGGCCAAGAGAGAGCTGTTCCACAAGCTCCGGCGGGAGATAAGGGACAACCGGGTCCTCCAGGTTATGGAGAAGGTACCTCGAGAGGTCTTCATCCCCCTTTCCCACCGGCATCTGGCCTACGAGGACATCCCCGTACCCATTGGCGAAGGCCAGACCATCTCCCAGCCCTACATCGTGGCCATGATGACCAGCGCCCTGGAGCTGAAGGAGACGGACCAGGTGCTGGAGCTGGGCACCGGCAGCGGCTACCAGACGGCCATCCTGGCCTGTCTGGTCCCCAGGGGGAGGGTGGTCAGCGTAGAGCGCGTCCCCTCCCTGGCCTCGCGGGCCCGGGACCTGCTGGCCTCCCTGGGCCTGGTCAACGTGCGGGTCTTCGAGGTGGGTAACGTGCTGGGCTACCCCGAGCTGGCCCCCTACGACGCCATCGTGGTGACGGCGGCGGCCCCCCGCCTGCCTCCCAGCCTGCTCTCGCAGCTTGCCCCAGGGGGCCGGATGGTCATCCCCGTGGGCTCCATGCAAGAACAGGAGCTGATGAAGGTGGTCAAGACCAGCGACGGCTTCAACGTCCACGCCCTGGGCCCCTGCCGTTTTGTCCCCCTCATCGGCCCCGAGGCCTGGCCGGAGGAGGAGCGGTGGTAGGCGGCCTGGAGGCTGGCCCGCCGGTGGATGCTTGACACTATTTCACCCCTGCCTGCTTCGCTGCTATACTAGGGGTGCGTATGGAATTTGAGCCTGTCATTGGCCTTGAGGTTCACGCCCAGCTACTGACGCGGAGCAAGATGTTCTGCGCCTGCCGCGCCGACTACCAGGTGGCCGGCCGCACTGCCCCGCCCAACACCCTGGTCTGCCCCGTGTGCCTGGGCCTTCCGGGCTCCCTGCCCGTCATCAACCGCCAGGCTGTGGAGTTCGTCATCATGACTGGCCTGGCCCTCAACTGCACCATCGCCGAGCACACCAAGTTCGACCGCAAGAACTACCCTTACCCCGACCTGATGAAGGGCTACCAGATATCCCAGTACGACCAGCCCATCGCCAAGGAGGGATGGCTGAACATTGAGGTGGATGGCCAGAGCAAGCGGGTAGGCATTATCCGGGTGCACCTGGAGGAGGACGTGGCCAAGCTCTTCCACGTCAACTCGGGGGGCGAAAGCTACAGCCTGGTGGACGTCAACCGCTCGGGAGTGCCCCTCATGGAGATCGTCAGCCACCCGGACATGCGCTCGGCGGAGGAGGCCCGCCAGTACCTGGTGAAGCTGCGTACCATCCTCCGTTACCTGGGGGTCTCCACCGGCAACATGGAGGAGGGTTCCTTCCGCTGCGACGCCAACGTCAGCATCCGGCCCAGGGGGAGCAGCCAGTTCTTCCCCAAGGTGGAAGTGAAGAACATGAACAGCTTCCGTGCCGTGTACAACGCCCTCCAGTACGAGGTGGAGCGCCAGAAGCGGGTTGTCCTGGAGGGTGGCCGCGTGGTCCAGGAGACCCGGGGTTGGGTGGAGGAGCGGGGTGTGACGGTGAGCCAGCGCACCAAGGAGTACGCCCACGACTACCGCTACTTCCCCGAGCCCGACCTGCCTCCCCTGCACATCACCCAGGAGTGGGTGGCCGAGGTGAAGTCTCGCCTGCCCGAGATGCCCGACGCCCGTCGGGACCGCTTCGTCCAGCAGTACGGCCTGCCCCTGTACGACGCCACCCTCCTCACCGCCTCCCGCTCCACCGCCGAGTTCTTCGAGGCGGCGGTTAAGGTGAAGGCCCTGGAGGGGACGGCCCTACAGTCGCGGGCCAAGGCCATCAGCAACTGGATTCTGGGCGACCTGGCCCGCCTGCTCAACGCCGCCGGCATAGAGGCCAGCGACAGCAAGGTCAGGCCTGAGTACCTGTGGGAGCTGGTGGAGCTCATCGAGTCCGGCACCCTGAGCACTACCCTGGCCAAGACGGTGCTGGAGGAGGTGTTCCAGAGCGGCCAGGCCCCCACCAAGGTGGTCCAGGAGCGTGGCCTGGCCCAGATCACCGACACCTCGGCGGTGGAGGCGGCCGTCCTCCAGGCCATACAGGCCAACCCGCAGGCGGTGAAGGACTACCTCAGCGGCAAAGAGACGGCCATGAAGTTCATCGTGGGCCAGGTGATGAGGCTGACCCGGGGCAAGGCCAACCCGGCGCTGGCCAACCAGCTTGTGAAAGAGAAGCTGGAAACTATGCGCAACCACTGAAAAAGATCAGATAGATATGAGACAGTAGGCGTGGAAAAGTAGAAGCAGAAGGGGCCACACTTCTGGGTGAGAATAGACCAGAAAGGAGGTGGCCCCCTCATGCGGG
>DAOUBE010000341.1:0-2948 GCA_034432835.1 Dehalococcoidia bacterium
TGTGGCCCCTTCTGCTTCTACTTTTCCACGCCTACTGTCTCATATCTATCTGAACTTTTTCACATTGGAGACTATATCGGTCACGGGAGAAGCCGGAGCGGCAAGAAGGTGCTGCGGCAGTCATGTCTGATGTTGAAAGTGAGGAAGAGCGCCAGAGTACAGGGGTTACGATGTTCCCTTGTTATATTGCGTTGGGCAACTGGCCCTGATTATAATAACGCCAATTGCCACCTGTGGTGGGAGAACCTGTTCCCGAGCTCGTCGCATCCCTTCGCGGCGAGGCTTGGGGAAGCTAGGGAGGTATAGAAG
This sequence comes from Dehalococcoidia bacterium, assembly GCA_034432835.1. Taxonomy (GTDB): domain Bacteria; phylum Chloroflexota; class Dehalococcoidia; order Lucifugimonadales; family DAOUBE01; genus DAOUBE01. The sequence goes on from DAOUBE010000341.1 coordinate 310, forward strand.
TGAGCCTGACGCCTTACGTCTTCTTCCGGGGTGACTACGTGCCCCTGTCCGAGGCCAAGGTTTCGGTAATGACCCACGCCCTCCACTACGGCACCGCCGTATTCGAGGGCATCAGGGGCAACTGGAACCCGGAGAAGCAGGTGATCTATATCTTCAGGCTCCGCGAGCACTACGAGCGCCTCCTGCGTGGCTGCAAGATGCTCCTCCTGGACATCCCCTACGACCTGGAGGACCTGTGCAAGATCACCACCGAGGTGGTGGAGCGCAGCGGGTACACCGAGGACTTGTATATACGCCCCATAGCCTACAAGAGCGCCGAGCGAGTGGCCAACCTGAAGTTGCACGAGCTGTCCAGTGACTTCTGCGTCATGGCCGTACCCTTCGGAAGCTACCTGGGCGCCGAGACCCTGCGCTGCTGCACCTCCTCCTGGCGTCGCATCGACGACACCATGATCCCGCCCCGCTTCAAGATCAGCGGCCTCTACGTCAACAGCATCCTGGCCAAGACCGAGGCTGTCCTGGCCGGCTTTGACGAGGCGATCCTCCTTAACCAGGACGGCCACGTCTGCGAAGGCAGCGGGGAGAATATCTTCATAGTGAGTAACGGCAAGCTCCACACGCCGCCCATCGAGGAGAATGTCCTCCCGGGCATCACCCGCGATACGGTCATCACCCTGGCCAAGGAAGAGTTGGGGGTGGAGGTGGTGGAGCGGCGCATTGACCGCAGCGAGCTGTACATGGCCGACGAGGTGTTCCTCACCGGCACGGCCGCCCATCTGACTCCAGTGGTGGAGATAGATAACCGGAAGGTAGGTGACGGCACGGTTGGGCCAGTGACCGCCGCAGCCCAGAAGCTCTACTTCGACGTTGTGCGCGGCAAGAATCCCAAGTACCTTCACTGGTGCACGGCCGTTACCCCACGGGTAGTGAGAGCCTGAAGGTCTTGTCCATAGCGTCGCGCTGCGTCATCAGTAGCAGCCAACGGCCGGCAGGCCCTGCCGCTTGGCTAAGGGTGCTGTACGCTCAACTCAACATGGGGACCGTGTAACCTTGGCCTGGACTAGCATAAGCTGGGTGGGACTCCTGACCCTGGCCTACTTGATAGGCTGCTTCCCCTCTGCCTATCTCTTGGGCCGGTTCCTCAAGGGCGTGGACATACGGGAGCTGGGAGACGGGAACTCGGGGGCGGCCAACGCCTTTAAAGTCCTGGGCCCCCCGGCAGGCATCACCGCCGGTGCTCTGGATGCCGGGAAAGGGACCCTGGCCGTCATGCTGGCCCGCACCCTCATCGGGGGCGAGGGCATAGAGATGCTGGCAGGAATGGCCGCCGTGGCTGGGCACAACTGGCCCATCTTCTTGCACTTCCGAGGCGGCCGGGGGGCTTCCTCAGCCCTGGGCGTGCTGGCGGTCCTGACCCCCAGGGCCACCCTACCCCTGGCTTTGGGCTCCCTGGTGCCTCTTTTTATCACCAAAAGCAGCACGGTGGCCATAGCCTTCATATTTGTGCCGCTGGCTCTGGTATCATGGTTGTTAGGGTACTCATATACCCATGTGGGATACGCCGTTGGCCTGCCTGTTATGGTAGGGATCAGCCACTACATCAGCGTGCAGTGGGAGGCCCAGAGGCACCGCAAGGTGTCCTCCGCCGAGGTGCAACAACCTGCCACAGAGGCCATTTTCAATGACCCCTCTGGCTAGAGACTACTTTCTGCTATCCTTCATAGCTGCTATAGGTGTCCTTCAGATAGCCGCCGCCTACGCCGACTTGAAAGGGATGCTGTTCATCCGCAACCGTACCGCGGCCTCCCTGCTGGGCCTGGGGCTGGTCCTGGCCGTCTTTGTCTGGTTTTACCTGCCCGAGCCTCCCAACCTTAACGACACCGATGGTGGGCTTAACGGGAACACCCAGACCTACCTGTTCACCGCCGGGGCTTCCGCGGCCCTGGTGTTTACCTTGCTGCTTTCGTCCCTGCGTAACCTCTATTTAGGAAGCGTTGAAAAACCTTACTCCCCAGGCCTGGAAGCCCTGCGAGATGCCAGCTACGCCAAAGCCCTGCTCAGCACCCTGAGGAGACTATGGAAGCGATTAAGAGAGCCGACGCAGCCATAGTGCTGTGGCTGAACCAGTGGGTGGGCGATTTTCCGCCCCTGGATGCCCTGGTGAAGATAACAGTCAGCGATTACTTTGTCCCCATGGTGCTCTCCCTCATACTGCTTTTCATGTGGTTCGCGGGGAGAGACGCCCAGGAGAGGGACAAGTACCAGCGCTCCGCTGGGCGGGCCATGATCGCCCTGGGGCTGGTAAACATCGCCATGTTGATTGTCAATCTGTTCGTCTTTCGCCCCCGCCCCTTTGCCGACCATAACCTCAACCTGCTCTTCTACCAACCTACGGACTCGTCCTTCCCGGCCCACCCCGCCGCCGTGGGGTTCGCCGTGGCCTCAGGGGTGTGGCAGGGAAGCCACCGGCTGGGCAGGGTGTGCTATGGCCTAGCTGTCTTGTGGTCTGTCAGCCGGGTATATGCGGGGGTCTTCTATCCCACGGACATCATAGGCGGCGCGCTCATAGGGCTGGGGGTGAGCTTCATGGTGGCCTTGGCCCTCAGGGTGTTGGAGCCGCTGCCCACTCTCATCCTCAG
>DAOUBE010000342.1:0-3572 GCA_034432835.1 Dehalococcoidia bacterium
CAACACCCCAGCCCAGTATCTTACTAAGCACCACCCAGAACTGGTCCCTAAAATAGCCCGACTGTCTCATATGTACTGAACCAGTACACTCCCTTGACCGGCGTGGCACAAAATCCTAAGCTATCCGACGGAGCGGCCAGCGCTGCCAAAGGCAGGATAGAGGGACCGTTCCAGCAAGGAGCACGAAGGCATGCCTACCGTCAACTCGGAGATTGTGTGCATCGGGTCGGAGTTGCTTCTGGGCCAGATAGTGGACACCAACTCCTCGTGGATGGCCCAGCAGCTTGCCGAGCTTGGGGTCAACCTGTACTTCATCACCTCCGTGGGGGACAACCCCAAGCGAATGAAGGAGGTGCTCACCGGGGCCCTGGAGCGCTCCAACGTGGTCATCACCTCGGGTGGGCTTGGCCCAACCCAGGACGACCTGACCCGAGAGGTGGTAGCCGAGGTCACCGGACGGGAGCTGGTGCTGGACCCAGGCCTGCTGGAGCAGCTTCAGCAGCGCTTCGAGCGGCGGGGCGTGCTGCTGACCCCCAACAACCGCAGACAGGCCTACATCCCCGCCGGAGCCATCCCCGTGGAGAACCCCAACGGCACAGCGCCGGCCTTCATCGTGGAGGACCCCCGGGGCTCGGTCATCTGCCTGCCCGGCGTCCCCTTTGAGCTGAAGTGGCTGTTCACCAACCGCGTGGTGCCCTACCTGCGGGAGAAGTTCGGTCTGCCCGATGTCATCACCTCCCGCGTGCTCAAGGTGGCTGAACTGGGCGAGAGCCGGGTGGACCACCTCATAGGCCACCTGATCGCCAACTCCAGCAACCCCACCGTGGGGGTCCTGGCCCACCCGGGGCAGGTGGACGTGCGCATCACCGCCAAGGCCCCCAGCAAGGAGGAGGCCTTGAGGCTCATCGCGCCCGTGGAGCGGGAGGTGCGAAGCCTTCTGGGGAATAACATCTTCGCCACCGATAATCAGACCATGGAGAACGCGGTGGGGCAGCTTCTGCGGGAGAAGAAGCTGACGGTGGCCAGCTACGAGGACCTGACAGGGGGCATGGTGGCTGGACGCCTTCAGGAGGCCAGCCGGGAGCACTTCGCCGAGGGGATTATCAACAACACTCAAACTTCCCTGCGCCACATCCTCAGGTTCAGCCGGCGGCCTGAGGACGTGGATGAGCTGATCGCCAAGGGAGGCGAAGCCCTTACACAGGAGCTGGCCTGGGCGGTGAAGACCCGCAGCGAGACCAGCCTGGGGGTGGCAGTCCATCTGGAGCCCGAGGAGGAGCAGGGGCCGGAGAACCTGGCCAGGGGCAAGACCTATGTGGCCGTGGCCAGCGACAAGGGTGTCCGAGTGCGCCAGTACAACTTCGCCGGCCGGGGCGTGCCCGACCGCACCCGGGTCAGCCTGAACGCCCTGGACCTCCTCCGACATGTCCTGATGGAAGAGGTTTAGCCAACACTATACTAAGACGGGTTGCCCTGCCATGAGGCCAACAGGAGTGACCTCTAAAGGTAAAGGAAACGGAGCTAATAGAATCATCAAAATAGCCGCCATTGGCGCTGCCACCGCTATTCTGGGGGTGATGGCTGTACTGTTCCTGCCAGGAGTTGTCCAGAGGCTGACCTACCGAGTGGCTGTGTCCGTGGAAAACCAGTGTCCTTTCTCTATCAAGTACACGGCCACAGGCGTCCACCCCCCTTCTGGGGAGATACCCCCCTTTGGCAACACCTTCTGGAGCTTTCCTTATTCTACACTGGAGCTGCGGCGGGAAACGGACGCCGTACACATCTCGTCGGGAGTGTACCAGGTCCGCATCGCTGCCTCGGTGACGGTGTCCGCCATTTTCGACGGCGACCGACTGAGCTCAGGGGCCAGGAGGAGCCTCGAGCCCGGTAACCGACGGGAGCACTCCCTCCTTCTACAGTGCTCCTGACGGGTGGCCGAAGGGTCTTCCTTACTGCTGGTGAGAGAGGATACTCAGTTTATGCTCCCTTTGCCCAGGGCCCTTGCGGCGAATTTGGAGGCCAGGGGCCTGCACTACGGCTGGCTGGTGATTGTGGTGGCCTTTCTGTCCACGGGCCTGGCCATCGGAAGCTCTCAGTACGCCTTCGGCATCTTCGTGGAGCCGCTGGAGAAGGACTTCCGGTGGACCCGTACCCAGATCAACGCCGCGCTCTCCTTTGGCGCGGTGTCGGGAGCCATCGCCCCCTTAGTGGGACGGCTGATGGACCGGGTGGGCGCCGGGCCGGTCATGGTCGTCTCCATGGCACTCATAGCCCTGAGCTACCTCCTCCGGCCGTACATGACCGAGCTGTGGCACTGGTACGGGCTGAGCATCTTGCTGTATGTGGGCTACCCCGGGGCCACCATCCTTCCCGCTGGCCGGCTGGTGGGCATCTGGTTCCCCAGGACCAGGGGGCGGATGATGGGCTTCACCACCATGGGGAACAACTTCGGGGGACTGACGCTGACTCCCCTGGCGGGGGCCATCACCACGGCGGCTAGCTGGCAGTGGGCCTTCCGCGCCTTCGGGTTCGCCGGTGCCTTGGTGGCCATGGCTACGCTGCTGGCTGTGCGAGAGCATCCCAGGGTGACGTCCCGGGCCAGGGGCCAGGGGCAGGAAGGAGCAGGAGGCTCCAGGGCCAGCCCACCTCCTGCCCAGACCGCCCTGACTGGGACCTCGGTGCGCGAGGCCTTGCGGGGCAGGCTGTTTTACCTGCTCACCCTGGGCATCGTGATAGCCAGCTTCACCTACCCTGCCGTGCTGACCCAGGTCATCCCCCACCTTCAGAAGGAGGGGGCCTCTGTGGGCAGGGCGTCGCTCATGCTAAGCCTCATGGCGGCCTTCGGCATGGTTGGCAAGCTGCTCTTCGGATACCTGGCCGAGCGTATCACCGCGCGCCGTGCCCTTATGCTTAGCCTGGTGATTCAGATCTTGGGGCTGTTGATACTGACGACCCAGGTACACTCGGCCCTGTTCTGGCTGTTCCCGCCGGTGTTCGGCATTCCCTTTGGCGGCGTGGGCGCCCTCATAGTGCTGGTAGTGCAGGAGGCTTTCGGGCTGCGGTACTATGGGAGCATCGCCGGGCTGGTGAACCTGGCCAGCACCATCCCCACCCTGGTAGGGCCCCTCATGGTGGGGGCCATCGTGGACAGCACCAACAGCTATAAGCCGGCCTTTCTGGTGGTCATAGGGTTGTTTGTGGTAGGGTTCCTAGTGCTGTCTATGGCGAGGCCGCCCGCCGCCCGCGGGAAGGCCCAGAGCCCAGCCACCCACTAGCGCCGCGGCAGGGTGCACCCTGCACCCACTTATGGACAGTAGATGGACTGTTGGCTGTCCCACCCACCCGACTTGGAGGCGTCTCTGAGGTGCCCCTGAGGCGCCCGGCCTTACTGAAGAACACTCTTAGACAGAGGGGACCAGGCCCCTTTGGCCCCCTGTTGCCCTCATCCCCCTCTTAGGTCGAGGGGGATTACCATCCCCCTCCAGGCTCCCCCTGTTGCCCTCATCCCCCTAAGTCCCCCTTCTCCCTGTGGGAGAAGGGGGAATGTAAAGCTCAGGGGATTCTCCCTTGAT
>DAOUBE010000343.1:0-10643 GCA_034432835.1 Dehalococcoidia bacterium
GCCACCTCCTTTCTGGTCTATTCTCACCCAGAAGTGTGGCCCCTTCTGCTTCTACTTTTCCACGCCTACTGTCTCATATCTATCTGAACTTTTTCATAGAGGGGGTGAGCCCAGGGGACTGGGGACGAATGCCTTGACACTTTGGGCTAATTCTGAGATTATTATCAGGAAACACGCGACACGTGTCCTGATTCAGTAATCAGCAGCGAGGGCCCGGTCGAAATGGCCGGCCCTCTCTTTACGTCAGGCACGCTGCTGTCACAGGAGGCAGTGGCACATGGCCTGGTTGATCCTGGCGCTGTCTAGCACCGCTATGGCGGCGGTGAGCAGCATCCTTCAGAAGAACCTCCTCCAGCACCACTTCAAGTCCTACTTCTCCGTGTACATCATGGCCGGCCTCTTCCAGACGGCCATCTCGTTGATTATAGTCTCGGTGGTCCCAGGCATTGGGTCCACACCCCTCTGGGTCATCGGCGCCGCCCTGGCCCTGGGGGCGTGGAACGCCTTGGTCTCCTGGGCCATTACCAAGGGCATGAGCATGGAGGACGTCTCCAGGGTGGTGCCCATCATAGACAGCTACCCTATCTTTGTGGTGATGCTGGCTGTGCTGTTCCTGGGCGAAGCCTTCACGCCTGTCAAGGGTGCGGCTGTGGGCGTGATAGTAGCGGGGGCCTTCCTGGCCTCGTGGCACCAGTCCCTGCCTGGGGAGCGCATCAAGCTGAGCCGGGCCTTCTACGTGCTCATCATGGCCAGCGCGGGCATCGCGATGTACAACGTCACCAGCAAGTACCTGCTGGACTATGCTAGCTTGTGGCACCTGTACGCTCTGACTTTCCTGGGGGGCGCGCCCGTGTTCGTGGGTGTGGCCGCCAGGACGGGCGCCTGGCGGGAGGCCTGGGGGGTGGTACGGCGGCCAGGGCGCACGGTGGCCCTGTTCACCGTCATGCAGAGCATCGGCTTCACTAGCTTCATCCTCTGGTTCTATGCTACCAGCAGCGGCCCTGTCTCCCTGGTCTCCGCCGTCACTAGCACTCGGCCCGTGATGGTGCTGGGCTACGTCATGCTGGCGCGGCTGTGGGTGGATGTCCTACGTCACCGCCCGCTGCTGCTGGCCAGCTACCGTCTCCAGTGGGTCGCCGTGCTCCTGGTGACCCTGGGTGTCCTGGCCCTGGCCCTGACCTAGGCTGGGGCCCTCTCCCTACCCAGGGCGTTCCCCTGGGATGACCTTATGGGTGTCCCGCAAGGATCGTGCTTGGCTCCATCCACCCGGCAGGGCACGCCCTGCACCCACCCTGCACCTTCCCTGGTCACACACCCTTACTGACCACCTCAGCGAGGTGTGGGTCAAGAGTCTGCCCTACCGGGCCAAAGCCCGAGGAGAGCCACGGGCATGTCCCAGGGGTATATCCTGCCCGCCAGTCACCATCACCTGTGGGTCTGCCTTCAAGGAGAAGAGGATAGGTGGTATCCTCGTAAGAGGTCGGTCTGAGTTTAAGCAGCTAGGCCTTTGCGGTGGATAGCGGTACACCTCGGGCGAGGCTCATGCACGGCTGGTAACCCTTGCTGCTTCCTGAAACCCGGTGCGGCACGGCACCAGGCCAGCGTCCCAGGTCTAGCCTACACTGAAGGTGGCTGTAGTGGACCCACGGTTGGAAGAGGCTTTACAAAACAGAGAAGAAGTCTTTATAACCACCTGGGACAGCGGTGGCAGACCGGGCACAGTGCCGGTATGGTTCCTATACGACTCGGGCAAGGTGTATATCGCCACCGAAACCAACTCCCTCAAGGTGACCAAGCTGCGGGGCAACCCCAGGGTGCGGCTGACCTTCCGCGACGCCGGCACCATCTCCGTTGAGGGGACTGGGCGCATCTGTTCCGAGGTAGCGCTGATTCGAAGGGTCACGCCGGCACTCAACCGCAAGTACGAAGGGGCCTGGGGGTGGGATGCCCGCATGGTGGAGCGCCTCCTCAGCGCCGAACTTGTACTGCTGGAGGTCACAGTGTAGTAATCTGGCAGGCCGCCTTGCCCAGCCCAGGCGTTGTTTCCTCAAAATTCAAGGCGTATAATAGCTGGACGCTCCAAATCCCTCGGCACATATGGATGCGGGCTTATGGTCAGGCACCTGGCGGGCATAGCCGAAATCGTAGAAGACATGGACAGGGCCGTGCGTTTCTACCGGGAGGTCCTGGGCCTGGCTGTGCACTATGAGGAAGGCTCTGGCTACGCCACGGTGCACCTGCCAGGTGTGCTGCACTTCGGCATTTGGGCTAGGGAGAAGGCCGCCGAGAGCCTTTACGGTGACCCTCAAGAGGCTGGGCGTATCCCTCTGGGCTTCACCGTGGGCTTTGAGGTGGCCTCGGTGGACGCCCAGGCTCAGGCCATGGAGGCCCGGGGCTGGCCCGTGGAGCAGCGGCCCCAGGCCGAGCTCTGGGGCCAGGTCACCTGCCGCTTTTTCTCTCCCAGCGGCGCCCTGTGCGAGATCGTGGAAACGCCCAATGCCCGCAGGCTGGCGCAGAATGTGCAGGCCAGGCCCGAACCCAGGGACAGGAGCAGTTAGGAATGTTCGGTCCAGGGCCGGCCAGGTCTTCTTCAGAGGGTGGCTGGAGGCCAGGCAGGCCAGCCACTTCTCAGTACGATGCCTACCGGACTGGTGTCGCCGGCATGACACTCAAATTGAGCTGAAACAAGGGAGGATATCAGTATGGTCGCAACATCTGAGGCACTGCTAGCCAGGCTTAAGCACCGAAGCCGGGAGACCACGGAGGGGCCGGAGAGGGCGGGTGCTCGCGCCATGCTCCGCGCCATGGGCCTCACCGACGACGACCTCCACCACAAGCCCTTCATAGCCGTGGCCAACCTGGCCAGCGACGTGACCCCCTGCAACGTGCACCTGGACCGGCTGGCCCAGAAGGTCAAGGATGGCATCCGGGCCACCCAGGGGGTGCCCTTCGAGTTCGGCACCATCACCGTCAGCGACGGCATCTCCATGGGCACCGAGGGTATGAAGGCCTCCCTGGTAAGCCGGGAGGTCATTGCTGACTCCATCGAGACGGTGGTCTTCGCCGAGCGGCTGGATGCCCTGGTGACGGTGGCGGCCTGTGACAAGAATATGCCTGGTTGTCTCATGGCCATGGCCCGGCTGAACGTCCCATCCCTCTTTATCTATGGAGGGGCCATTCTGGCTGGGCATCTGGACGGCCGTGACATAAACATCCAGGACATGTACGAGGCGGTAGGCTCCTATGCCCAGGGCGACATCTCCCTAGAGCAGTTGCTGCGCATGGAGCGCGTGGCCTGCCCGGGGGAGGGGGCGTGCGCCGGCCTCTTTACCGCCAACACCATGGCCTCGGCCATCGAGGCCATAGGTATGTCCCTGCCTGGTGCTGCCTCTATTCCCGCCGTTGACCATAGGACCATGGATGTAGCCTATCAGGCTGGAAAAGTGGTCCGCAGGCTGTTGGAGGAAGACATAAAGCCCAGGGATATCATGACCCGCAAAGCTTTCGAGAATGCCATCACCGTGGTCATGGCTATGGGGGGCTCTACCAACGCTGTCCTCCATCTCCTGGCCATGGCCCACGAGGCTGGTGTGCCCCTGTCCATAGACGACTTCGACACCATAAGCAGCCGCACGCCCTACATCACCAACCTGCGCCCCGGCGGGCAGTACGTGATGTCGGACCTGGACAGGGCGGGTGGCGTCCCTGTGGTGATGAAGCAGCTCCTGGACGCCGGGCTTCTCCACGGCGACTGCATCACCGTCACGGGCAAGACCGTGGCGGAGAACCTGGCCCAGTTCAACGTCCAGCCCGACGGCAAGGTGGTCTATCCCATCTCCAATCCCAGGGGCAAGACGGGCGGCCTGGTCATCCTCAAGGGTAACCTGGCTCCGGAGGGGGCTGTTCTCAAGGTGGCGGGCACCAAGCACCTGAAGCACGAAGGCCCGGCCCGCGTATTCAACCGCGAGCGGGAGGCCTTCCAGGCGGTGAAGGAGCGCCGCATCAAGCCGGGCGACGTGGTGGTCATACGCTACGAAGGCCCCAAGGGCGGCCCGGGAATGCAGGAGATGCTGGCGGTGACCGGCGCCATTGTGGGCCAGGGCCTGGGCGACAAGGTCCTCCTCATCACCGACGGGCGCTTCTCCGGCGCCACCCGCGGCCCCATGATCGGCCACGTGGCACCGGAGGCGGCCGTGGGCGGGCCCATCGCCCTTCTCAAGGACGGGGATGTGGTCTCCATGGACGTGGAGAAGCGCCTCCTGGAGGTCAAGATCACCGAGGAGGAGATGGCGCGGCGCCGCAAGGCCTGGACGCCCCTGCCGCCTCTTTACACCACCGGGGTGCTGGCCAAGTACGCCAAGCTGGTGTCCTCAGCGTCCAGGGGTGCGGTGACTACATTGTAATGAATGGCGAGGCTTGCAGGCCCCCGAATTTACTCGTGGATAGCGGACTCTTTCCTTGGACCACCCTCCTCCCTGGCGGGTAAGAAGGTGAGATTGCTATGGCCAATACCGTTACCGTTGACCTGATAGAGAAGCTGCAGCCCCTGGTGCATTCGGTGGCTACGGAGCATGCCAGGCGTCTGAGGGGCCTTCGCTACTGCGACATACGACTGGAGGTGCGGGAGGAGAAGGCCGCCGTGTCCGAGAACGGCCTGGAGAAGCAGAGCACCGAGGATACGGTCATTGGCCTGGGGGTGCGGGCCATCAGCGGGGGGAGGGCCGCCGCGCCAGGTTACTACGGCGTCATCCTGGGGGCCCACGACCTGGACTCCATAGAGCGGGTGCTGGCCGATGCCCTGGGCCATGCCCACCAGCGGGCCCTGGCCAGCGCCCGCCAGAAGTCCGAGGCCCGCTCCCGCTTCTCCACCCTGGGCCAGAGCCTCTACGATACCGAGCTAGCCCCTGTGCAAGTGGTCCAGGACAGGGTGCCGCCGAGGTTCCGCATAGACCCCCGGTCCGTGCCCTTGGGACAGGTGGTCAAGCTGTCCACCGACGCCTCCAAGGCCGCCGCGGGCACCAGCGGGCAGATCGTTTACAGCGCCGCCATGGCCCAGACGTCCCTTATCCGAGAGCTGTTCTGCAGCTCGGAAGGCGCCAGTATCGACCAGAGCTACGCCCAGACCGAGGGCATGGTCTTTCTGGTGAGCCGGGGCCAGCACGGCAACCTGGAGATATACGATTTCACTGGCCACCAGGGCGGGTGGGAGGTGCTGGCCGAGGGCTACCGCAGCCAGTACGTGGACCTACCCGATTTTCTCTCCTTTGCCCGCAAGCTGGGTGCCGACGCTGTGGAGATATCCAACGCGCCGCCCCTCAAGCCCCCCGACAAGGAGGTGGTGGTAGTCACCGACCCCCACTTCAACGCCCTGGTGTGCCATGAGGTGGTGGGGCACCCTTCGGAGCTGGACCGGGCCCTTAAGTACGAGACCTCCTACGCCGGGCGGAGCTGGTTTTTCAAGGACCTCCATGACAACCAGGTGGGCAAGCAGGTGGCCTCGCCCCTGGTCAGCGCCTTCTCCGACCCTACCCTGGACGGCTTCGGCTCCTATAAGTACGACCACGACGGGACCCCTGCTCGCCGTGCCTACCACATCCGCAACGGTGTCTATGAGGAGTTCCTCAACAACCGCCAGACGGCGGGCATTCTGGGTGTCCAGCCCAACGGCTCCTTCCGTGCCACGGAAGCCTACCTCATCCCCCTGATACGCATGTCCAACACGGTATTCGCCCCAGGCCAGAGCGACCCCCAGCGTATCATCTCCGAGGTGGAGGAGGGCTACTACGTGGTGGGCCACCGCATACCTTCGGTGGCCGAGTCCCGGGAGAACTTCCGCATCACTGCCATGAAGGTGTACGAGATCAGGAACGGTCAGTTGGGGCGGCTCTACCGCGACGGCGGCGTTACCTCGGACTCTCGCGACTACTTCATGCGCATCGATGCCGTTGGTAACGACTTTCGTATGTTCCCCATCCCCAACTGCGGCAAGGGCCAGCCTATGCAGGCCAAGCGCATGAGCAACGGAGGCCCCACCATGCGGGGCATCGCCCGCCTGACGGGCCCGGGCGGTAGGGGATAATGGGGTTAACAGAGGTGTACCTAGTCTGATGGGTACCTTCCCCTACACCCTAGAAATCGGAGACCCCCAAGGCCAACGCTACGAGCGGGTCGAGGCTTTGGTGGATACGAGTGCCAGCTTCACGGTGGTACCAGCCTCTGTCCTTCAAAAGTTGGGAATTAAAGCTCAGGATAGAGTCAGGTTCACCTTGGCTGACCGTGGGGTCGTCGAAAGGGAGATAGCAGAAACACGAGTGCGCATAGACGGGCGGAGTGTTACCAGCATCGTAGTTTTCGGAGAGGAGGGTGGCCCTGTACTTGTGGGAGCCTATGCGCTTGAGGGGCTGAGATTAGGCATTGACCCGGTCAACCGCAGGCTGGTGCCCGTCCCTGGTCTGCTCATGATCCTACCCTGGCAGCCGTACAGTCCCTGACTCGGTGGAAAAGCTTTCATGAGCTACGTTAACCAGTGGCAGCAGTTCTTCGACGGCCACGCCCCGCTCTATATGGAGAACTCTTTCACCCGCCACACCGTGGCCGAGGTGGACTTCCTGCTGGAGCTCACCGAGCTCCCCCCGGGAAGCAGCATCCTGGACGTTGGCTGCGGCACGGGCCGGCACTCCGTGGAGCTGGCCCGCCGGGGCTACCGCGTCACGGGGGTGGACCTGTCCAAGGGGATGCTGGCCCAGGCCCGCGAGGCTGCCGCCTGGGCCGGTGTTCAGGTGCGCTGGGTCCATGCCGATGCCACCCTCTACCGGCCACGGGGGAGGTTCGACGCCGCTATCTGCCTGTGCGAAGGGGCCTTCTCCCTCCTGGGCCAGTCCGACGACCCCCTGGAGCACGACCGGGCCATCCTCCGCAACATCCACGCTGCTCTGGCGGTGGGGGCTCCCTTGGTCCTCACGGCTCCCAACGCTCTCAAGCACATCCGCCATTATAATCAACGGGACGTGGAGGTGGGCAAGTTCGACCCCCTGACTCTGGTGGAGACCTTTACCCTGGAGTGGGACGCCCCCAGCGGCAAAGCTAGCGTGACGGTGCGGTGCAAGAACTACGTGCCGTCGGAGCTGGTCATGGTTCTCCGCCAGGAAGGATTCCAGGTGAAGCATGTGTGGGGTGGGACGGCAGGCCACTGGGGCCGCCGCATGGTGGACCTGGACGAGATGGAGGTGATGGTGGTGGCCAGGAAGGCTGGTGGCTGAGGATACTTTCTCAGCGTACCCAGCCTTCTAAGTACTTGTCCAAGCAACTCCTCCAGGGAGGTTGGCATGCTGGCTGCGATATCCTTGTTAGGAGTCGCGGTGGCTGCGCTAGTCCTGGCCCTGGTGTGGCTCCTGGTGCGCCAGGGGGCGGGGAGGGATGGTACGGAGGTGAAGCTGGCCATCAAGGGACTGGAGACCAGGGTGGTGGAGGCCACCGGCGACGTCAAAGGCAGGTTCCAGCAGGACCTTGGTCAGCTCTTGGCCAAGGTCCAGGAATTGGAGACCAGGCTGGCCCAGAGCACCGGTGAGGTGCGGGAGCGCGTCCTCCAGGGTGTTTACCGCCTTCAGGAGCACGTCGTCGCCATGCAGACGGCCCTGAACGAGCGCCGGGCCCTGGAGAACGAGATTCGGGAGACTACTGCCCGCATCGCCGCGGTGATTACCGGCGCGGGTAAGGGCCGTGCCGGTGAGAACATTCTGGGCGAGATACTGAGGAGCATGCCGCCGTCTATGATTGAATCGGACCTGAGGGTGAGAGGGAAGCCTGTGGAATTTGCCTTGGTGCTGCCCAACAACAAGCGGCTGCCCCTGGACTCCAAGTTCGCCGCCTCGGAAGTGCTGGAGCGACTGGCCCAGGAGCCGGACGGGCAGCAGCAGGCCGCCCTTAAGGCGGAGCTGGAGCGGGCGGTGCTCCTCCAGGCCGACCGCGTGTCTAGCTACATAGACCACGGCACCACCATGCCCTTCGCCCTCATGGCCCTGCCAGACCCGGCCTTCGCACATATATCCACAGATGTAATCAGTCGGGCCTATCGCAAAGGGGTCCACATTATCTCCTACAGCATGGCGCCGGCCTTTCTGCTCTCCTTCTACACCCTGTGCCTTCAGTACGCTTCTCAGATAGACCCGGCCAGCCTCAATGCTGGCCTGGAGCGGGTCCTGCGCGACTGCCAGGCCATTCGGACTACCCTGGAGAACAAGGTGGCCCGGGCCGATACCATGCTCACCAACGCCTACGGCGAGATGGTGGCCCAGGTCCAGGATATCGAGGAGGCGGTGCACAAGCTTAGGGTCGCCGCCCAGCCCGCGGCGCCGGGGTCATTAACCCAGGGAGACGGTAGCACTTCGTAACCTCGCTCCAGCCAGGACTGGGGCGAAGGCCTTAAGGAGGAACACGTGGACGTCAAGGAATTGGTGGCCCAGACCATGGAACGCACCAGGCAGAGCACCCTGAGGATGGTGGAGGGCCTGACGGCTTCCCAGCTCCGTTGGCAGCCAGGGCCGGAGGCCAACCCTGTAGGCTTTCTGCTGTTTCACATCTTCCGGGCGGAAGACCGGTACGCCCATCGTTGGATAAGCAACAAGGGCGAGGTCTGGTTCCGGGAGGGCTGGGCCTCCCGCTACAAGCTGCCCGTCCAGCCGCCGGACCAGGAATCCCCCCTGAACTCCGGCAATAGCTGGACGCCCCAGCAGGTGGCGGCCTTTCAGCCGCCGCCTCTGACGGAGCTGCTGGCCTACGGCCAGGCCGTGCACCAGAGCGCCCTGGCGGTGGTGCGGAGCCTGGACCCCAAGCGTCTGGAGGAGCGCCCCAACCCCCGCCGCCCCGACCTGACCATGGTGAACTACCTACAGAACTGCTTCACTCACGAGCTGGAGCACGCCGGCCAGATAGACTACATTGTGGGGCTGATGAAGTCGGCGGGGGTCAAGTAGTCTCTGACCCGGAATCTCTGGCACCAATCGTACCTGGAGGCATAGGGTGAGAAGTTTGTCTGAACTGAGGCGGTGTGTGGCCGAGGCCCTGGCCTACCTGAGGGCCCAGCCCGACATCCGGGAGGCGGAGGTCTTCGCCGCCGCCAACGGCAACCTGACGGTCCGCCTGAACTATACGTCCCACATACCTAGCAACGGGGTGGAGGAGCCCAAGTCCCTGGAGTCCTACGGCCTGGGTATCAGGGTGGCCCTGGACTCTCCCGAGGGGGTCAAGGTGGGCTTCGGCAGCGAGCCTTCGGACCTGTCCCTGGAAGGGGCCAGACGGGCCCTGGCCAAGGCCCGCAGGAGCGCCGTCCACGACCCCGACTTCGTCTCCCTGCCCAAGCCTGGCAAGGAGCGCCGCACCCTGCGCCGCTACCACGACCCCGCCGTCATGCGCATCACCGACCGGGGGCTGGTGGAGGCTGGCTGGCGGGTGACCAGCAAGGCCCTGGAGGCCTTTCAGGCGTCGGAGGACCTGCTCTCCCTGGCAGGCTCGCCGGACAAGGTGCGGGACCTGGGCCTCATCCTGGGCGGGGACGTGGTCATCCTCCAGGAGCGGGCCGCCATTGGCTCCTACCACCTGCCCCGTATTGAGACGGACGAGTCCACGCTGCTCATGTCCCTGGTAACGGCTATGGTGGAGGAGGGCAATGCCAAGGGGACGGGCTGGCAGGTGGCCAGCCGCTTGGAACAGTTGGACGGCGAGGCCGGCGCCCAGGCGGCGCGCCGAGCCGTGGCCTCGGTCAATGGGCGCCGCGTGCCAGGGGGCAAGTACCGCGTGGTCCTGGGGCCCCAGGCCGTGGCCGAGATCCTGGAGTGGATAGTGGTGCCGGGCCTGAACGTGGGCACCTTCTACGCCCAGGCCTCGCCCTTCAACGGCAAGATGGGCCAGAGGGTGGCCTCGGATACCCTGCTGCTCTATGACCACGGGGCCATGCCCGGCCTGGCGGCTACCAAGGCGGTGACCGACGAAGGCCTGCCCACGGGCCGGACGGACCTCATCGCCGACGGCAGGCTGGTGGGGCTGTTGTCCAACTACTACGAGTACCAACGTATCCTCCGGGACCCCAAGGGTAAGGAGAAGCTGGGGGTGGAGCCCCAGTCGGTGGCCCAGGCCCTGGCCCCCCGCAACGGCTTCCGCACCGGGCGAGGCGGCGGCCGCAACTTCGACAGTGTCCCCACCATCACTCCCACCAACTTGATACTGGAGGGCCGGCAGAAGTACTCCTCCCAGGAGCTCTTCAGGCTGGTGGGCGACGGGCTGTACATTGGCAGGCTGTGGTACACTTACCCGGTCAACGGCCTGGCGGCGGGCGACTTCAGCGGCACGGTGGTGGGGGACTCCTTCATAATCCGCAACGGGCGCCTGGCCGAGCCCCTGAAGCCCAACACCCTGCGCATCAACGACAACATCCACCAGGTGCTGAACAGCATATTGGGCATCGGGGAGCAGGTGGTGGGCACCGTGCGGTGGGCCTCGGACCAGGTGACCTGAGCGCCGGAGGTGGCCGTGGACGGCCTGGAGCTTAGGGAGATTGGCGAGTACATGGAGCAGGTGTGGGGTGGCTAGCGCCTCTACGCCTGCTGCGTCCTTGTGATGTGGGGGCCTTGAGGGGGTCACAACATCCT
>DAOUBE010000344.1:0-4078 GCA_034432835.1 Dehalococcoidia bacterium
CGGCTGGAGATAAGGGCGGCGAAGAGGAAGGACTCGGAGAGCAGGAACAGCCAGAGCCCGATGCGGTTCACCGTCACCCTGCTGATGTGGTGTTTGGGCACCGAGTGGGCGGCGCTAGCCATCTAGTGTTCCCTCCTCCACAGCTGAGCCACGTGCATGAAGTAGTACAGGATCAACCAGGCGTCCACCACGTTCATGATGATCATCCAGATGAGGTTGCCGCTGGTCATAACCAGGGCCACCACGTACTCCAGGAAGGCCAGGGCCACCAGGATGACGAAGACCCAGAAGCCTCGGCGCTGGGCCGCCCTCAGGAGCTGGCCCGATGGGGTGGGCTGCTTCTCAGAAGGGTGATTCATCTGGCTGCCTCCCTAGGGGTGTCATCCTCTTGGGCGCCGGCCACCCCTACCACGGCGTGGACAGAGCCGGGGACACCGTAGTCGTAGGGGCCGCCCACCACCAGGGGCTCCTTGGGGAAGTTCTCCACCGGCGGCGGGGACGAGGTCTGCCACTCCAGCGTCCGGGCCTTCCAGGGGTTGGGCTCGGCCCTGGGGCCGCGCACCCACGAGTACACCAGGTTGAAGACCATGACCAGGAAGCTGGCGCCCAGGATGAAGGCGGCGATGCTGGTGAACAGGTTCAGCCCCGCCAGGTCAGGGGAGTAGTCGGCCACCCGGCGGTTCATCCCGTAGAGACCTGACCAGAACATGGGCAAGAAAGTGAGGTTGTAGGCCACCAGCATCCACCAGAAGTGCAGTTTGCCCAGGCGCTCGTTATACATACGTCCCGTGATCTTGGGGAACCAGTAATAGAGGGCCGCGAAGATGGCGAAGACCTCGCCCCCCATGATGGTGTAGTGGAAGTGGGCCACTACAAAATAGGTATCCTGCAACTGGATGTCGGTGGGGACGTCGGCCAGGAAGATGCCGGTGATCCCGCCGATGAGGAAGTTGAACAGGAAGCCCAGGGCAAAGAGCATGGGGGTGGTCAGCCACATGCGTCCCATCCAGATGGTGCCCAGGCCAGCCAGGAACACGACACCCGTGGGTATGGAGATGAGCTCCGTGGTGACCATGAAGGGCAGGTGCAGGGATTCGGACATGCCACTGGTGAAGAGGTGGTGGGCCCACACCAGGAAGCTGAGGCCGACGATGGCAAGGAAGGCCCGCACCACCCACTGGTAGGCGAAGAGGGGCTTGCGGGAGAAGTGGGAGAGCAGCTCCAGGACGATGCCAAAGGCGGGCAGGATCATGATATAGACCGCCGGGTGGGAGTAGAACCAGAAGAGGTGCTCATACAGCAGGGCGTCTCCTCCCTGGGCTGCGTCGTAGAAGGACATACCTGCCACCCTGTCCAGCACAATGGTCAGCAAAGAGAAGGCCACGAACTGGGTGGCTGTCAGACTGATCATGGCCGCGGCGAAGACAGACCAGACAAAGATGGGGACCCGGGACCAGGTCATGCCTGGGGCTCGCATGGTGATGACCGTGGCGATGAAGTTGAGGCCTCCCAGGATGGACGAGAAGCCAAAGGTTATGAAGGCCAGGAGGAAGAGCATCTGGCCCGGGGCGTTGGTCACGCTAAGGGGCGGGTAGGCTGTCCAGCCAGTGTCGAAGCCTCCCATGAGGGGGGTGAGGAGGAGCAGCACCGCCACGGGAGGGATTATCCAGTAGCTGAGGGCGTTGAGCCGGGGAAAGGCCACGTCCTCGGCGCCTATCATGAGAGGCAGCACGAAGTTGGCGAAGCCTCCCATGATGGCTGCCACGGCCACGGCCACCATAAGGATGCCGTGGAGGCTCATGGTGGTGTTGTAGCTATTGGGTTTCAGAATGGTCTGGCCCGGCTCCATCAACTCGGCGCGCATAAGCATGGCCAGAAGCCCGGCCAGAAGCAGCACCACAGCGAAGGTAACCAGGTACTGTATGCCAATGACCTTGTGGTCGGTGCAGAAGCGGAAGTAGCGGGGCCAGCCCTGGGCTTTTGGGGCCTTCAGGGGCAGGCCGAACCACTCCCTGGCCCAGCTATCCCATAGGCCCACACCCAGCAGCCACCCTCCCAGACCGAAGATGTATCCCACCACAAGAAGGTGTTCGGCAGCCCAGGGGTCCTGACCCAGCAGGCCTCGGACGCCAGCGGCCAGGCCCGCTCCCAACAGGAAGCCCAGGCCTCCGAAGGATACTCCTTTCAGCAACGGCAAGAAGGGCATACTCTATCTCCTAGCGGCGGGGTGCCTGCTGCTCCATCCACTTTTCGAACTCTTCGTGCTCCACGACCCGGACGGGGGCTTGCATGAGGGCGTGGCCCAAGCCGCAGAGTTCGGCACACTGAAGGCGGAAGCCCGGATCGGTGTCGGGGTTACCGGTCTCGGTGGTTGTGGCCGTAGCCATGGTGACCATGCCGGGGACGGCATCGATCTTCACCCGGAAGGCGGGGATCCAGAAGGCGTGGAGGATGTCCAGGGAGGTGACCTCGAACTTCACCCTCCGGTCCACGGGGAGGACCAGGTTGTTGAAGGTAGTGACGCCGTACTGAGGGTAGGTCACTCGCCATCCCCAACGCATCCCGTCCACCTTGACCACCAGGTCGGGCTCTTCCATACCCATGGCCCTGAGGGCGAGGAGCCCGGTGGTGCCGGGGAAGATGATGACCAAGAGGGTCAGGGAGCAGGTGACTATGAACCAGGCGGCGACCAGTCCCTTATGGGTATGAATGGGGGCTCCGTCCTCGGGCTGCCGGCCCCGCCTGCGGAAGCGTATAAGGCTGTAGCCCAGGACCACCAGGACGAATGTGAACACCGGGACAGCCAGCATGCAAATGATGCGAAAGGCCTCGTCCACTATTTCACCCTCTTCGGCGGCCACGACAGGAAAGAGGTCCAAGGTGGCAAAGGCGATCTCGCCAGCCAGGGTGAGTAGCACCCAGACAAGCCCGATGATGACCAGGTCTCGCCTCAGGGCATCCCTCCTCGGAAAGAAGTATGTGACAGGTTTCGCAAATATTGTGGCCGAGGAGCTATGCCAAAAATAGGTACAAAGTAACCAATGGGGCTGAGGCAGGGAAAAGGGGACGAGAGTCTAGATAAGGCCGCGCTCGGAGGCGTACACCACGGCCTGGAGGCGGTTTTCTACGCCCAGCTTGCTCAGGATGCGGGTTACGTGGTTCCGGGCAGTGACGGGCCGGATGCCCAGGGTGTCGGCGATCTGGCGGGTGCGCAGCCCTGTGGCTAGGAGGCGGAGGATCTCCTGCTCGCGGCGGGAGAGAGTAGGCCCAGGTGTCCGGTGACCGTTGGCCTGGGTGGCCAGTGGGTCCTCGCCCAGAAGGTCGCGGAGGGCCAGCCCCGCTTTCTTGGCGAACTCTTCAACACGGCGGCGGTGGGTAACGTCCCGGAAGATGTGGACCACCTGCAGGTTGCCTCGGGCTGGCTTGTGAAGGACCACGGTCACGTTGAGCCAGCGCTGCTGGCCGGAGGGTAGGGTGCAGAGGATGTCGAAGTCAGGAGTGGCGCGGCCCTTGCGGGCGTTGACGATGATGGGGCAGTCGCGGCGGCAGAATCGATAGTTACGGGAGTCGCGGCCACCTATGAGCTCGTAGCAGGGCTTGCCTAGGGCTTCGGAGGGCTGGTAGCCTAGGAGGCGCTGGGCGCTGGCGCTCCAGTAGTTGATGCACTGGCCGCAGTCCACGGTGAAGATGCCGTCCTGGGAGACTACGCCTTGCCACCAGGGGGCCTCTGGTTTATCCATCGCCCGCAGTCCTGAGTTCCTCCTGGGCCTATGATATCATACCGCGGGCCCCAGCCCAACTCGGGCGGGGAAAGGCAGGGCGTGCCCTGCACCCGCTTTAGGGCAGCAAGGTGAATGGTTGATTCTCCCCACCCTCGGGGCCTTCTAGGAGGATTTCCCCAGGACCCCTGGCAGGGGACTCTGTCCTCTGCACCCCTGGCTATGCCCCTCTTCCCCCTTTAGTGCTCTACCATCCTGCCAGGAGCAGGGCGGTCAAACTGTGGGTGCCGAGCTTGCCCTGAGCCTGCTGACTGGGCGAGCCCTGCTGGGAGAGGGGGAGGGTGGTAAGGCTCCCCGGG
>DAOUBE010000345.1:0-2572 GCA_034432835.1 Dehalococcoidia bacterium
CCTCGGGGCGTCCCAGAGGTGCCCCACGTTATCTGAAGGGGGACTCAGTCCCCTTCGGTGCTTTCCCCTAGGGCGAGTGCCAAGGGGGATTTTCAATCCCCCCGGTGTTGAAGCCCCAGCCAGGGGACTGTGTCTCCTGCACCCCTGGCCTCACCCCCTCTCCATCGGAGATGGAGAGGGGAAAGCCGTCAGGTTGGGGGTGAGGCAGTCCCCTCTCCATTAGGGTAAGCTCTAGACCCGCGCCTGATTTTCCTGCTTCACCATCCCACCAGGAGCACAGCAGCCAGCCTCTGGGTGCAGGGCCTGCCCTAGCTTAGCGAAGTGGTGAGGGTCAACCCCGAGCCGTGGGCTTTAGCCATGGGTATTGGCCCTGCCGGCTGGCGCGGGACGGGGTGGTGGGTGGGTGAAGGATGGGCGTTGGCTGGGTGGCTACTGGGCGCGCTCGATGGTCACGCGGTCCCCTGACTTGACCCTGCGGAGGGGGGTGGCGTCGCCGATGACCTTGCCCACCACGGTCACCGGGCTGGCGGGACGGATTTCGGTGCCGCGGCTGGCGGGGGTGGGGCCGAAGAAGATACAGAAAGCGTGTCCTGGGGGCCAGTAGCCTATGTCGCCCATATCCACCACCTCCTGCCCCTTCTCCAGCTCCTGGTCCACGGGAATGCCGAAGTAGATCTCGTCGCCCCAGGTGTTGGCCCGGGCGCTGATGGGCAGCGCGTCCCAAATGGCCTGAGCCGTCGCGGTGTCGTTGAGCTCGGCGTCCACAGTAACCTGTCCGGCCTTGATGCGGACCTTTCTGGGCATGGTTCACCCCTCCTGGTTTCTTCTTGCCGCAGCAGTCGCCGCCGGTGCCTGGACCACCGTGACTGCTAGCCTGCTTCCAGCATCTCGGCGAGGCACTCCAAGGCGGGCTCGGAAACACCGTAGGGGCACTCGAAGTTCAGCCCTACAGGGAAGCCCAGCTCGCGGACCCCCTCCCTCAGGCAGCGATAGAGGTCCACCAGGCGCTGCTTCTTCTGGCTGTAGGGTAGTCCGGCCACCTGCTCCACCCAGCGCATCTCCTCCTGGGCTGAGTGGGTGTCGGTGGCGATGAGCCAGCGGATAAGGCCCTTATCCAGCTCGGCCCTGGGGACGTAGGCGAAGGAGAGGATGATCTCCGGCTGGTGGCCCTGGAGGTGTAGCTGGCGCAGGGAGGACAGGATGCTGGTGCCGAAGAGCATCTGGGTGATGGCAAAGGAGGCGCCGGCGGCTAGCTTGCGCTGGAAGCGCTGGGCTTCCCCGGCACGAGTGGGTATGAGGATGACGCCGCACTGGGGCAATAATTGCCCGAACCTGCGCAGCGCCTCCAAGGGAGATGGGCCGCGGAAGGAGGCGGCCCGGGAGCCTCTGGGGCCGCCCACGAAGACCACACGGCGGACTCCGCCCTGCCGGTAGCAGTGGAGGAGTCGACCCAACTCCAGGGCCGGGGTGTAAACGGTTATCTGATTGATGATGACCGACTTGCCTAGGACGTTCCGGACCGCCTGGGAGAACTGGAAGGTGTCCAGCTTTTCGTGGAAGGGGACGGGCCGGCCCTCGTCCTCCGCCACCACCTGGGGGACTACAAAGGTGTTCAGCCGGGAGGCCAGGCCCAGTCGTTGAAGCATCTCCTTTACGGCCATCAACTGGACGGTGGCCGAGGCGAAGCCTCCCGCCCTGTCCGTTGGGACCAGTTCCAGAGCAACGGTATCCATCACCCAGGTTTTCCCTCTAGAAAGATATCTGGGACAGGCCCGGCAGATACGGGCCGCCGATGCAAATTAGGGGAAAATCTATCAGGTGCCCAAGAGGTGTGTCAACGTGCCGTGGGAAAGGGAGGGGCACCAGTGCTGCCGGCAACCGTATTCCCCGCAAGGTCAGAGATTGGGGTGCTGGTTGTGCCACTGGGTGGCCTGCTCGTAGGCATAGGCCACGCGGAAGATGGTCTCCTCGCCCAGGTGCCTAGCCATTATCTGCATGCCCACGGGGAGGCTATTGTTCGAGCCCCTACCCTTGGTTGCCTCCCTTGCCACGGGGGACGGCGGTGGTGTGGGGGTCTTGTCGGCGAAGCCGCAGGGGATGCTGATGCAAGGGATGCCGGCGATGTTGACGGGGATGGTGCAGACATCGCTGAGGTACATCTGGACCGGGTCCTGGGTCTTCTCGCCCAGGCGGAAGGCCACGGTGGGTGAGGTGGGGGTGATCAAGGCGTCGAAGCGCTGGAAGGCCTGGTCGAACTCGCGGCGGATGAGGGTGCGCACCTGCTGGGCCTTCTTGTAGTAGGCGTCGTAGTAGCCTGCCGAGAGGGCATAGGTGCCCAGCATGATGCGGCGCTTGACCTCGGGCCCGAAGCCGTACTGGCGGGTCTTCTCCATGGCCTCCCACATGTTTTCCGTGTCCTGGTAGGAGTAGCCGTACTTGACGCCGTCGTAGCGAGCCAGGTTGGCCGAGCACTCGGAGGGGGCGATGATGTAATAGACCGCCAGGGCGTAGCGGGCCAGGGGTGTGGAGCACTCCTCCACCCGTGCACCCAGCCCCTCCAGCACCGCCGCCG
>DAOUBE010000346.1:0-23583 GCA_034432835.1 Dehalococcoidia bacterium
CACACCCACCCCCACTGCCACCCCATCGCCCACCCGGCCTGCGGCGACCTCCACCCCTACTCCCACACCGACCACGGGCGTTACTCCAACCCCCACTCCCACTAGAGCGCCAGGGGCCACTGCCACGCCCACCAACACCCCAGTGGTGGTCATACCCACGGCCACTCCCACACCCACCGTAGTAGCCAGGCAGGAGGCGCCGGAACCCAAGAACCCGGTAGGCACCCTGGTGTTCGTCATCAACGATGTCCCCTCGGGTGTCGGCCTGGGCAGCGCCCAGGCCCCCGTGGAGGCCATGAAGGACTGGGGCGCCGGCGAGACCTTCTTCAGACCCTCCCTGGACGGCAAGGACTTCGTTACGCCGTGGCTGGCCAAGAGCTTCAACATGGCCCCCGACCTCAGCAAAGTGACCATCCAGCTCCAGGAGGGCGTCCAGTTCCATGACGGCTGGGGGGAGATGACCGCCGACGACGTGGCCTGGACCATCAACGATGCCAACGGCGCACTGAATCCCACCAGCATCCACGGCCAGGCCGGCGACTTCGCCGCCCTCTTCGGCGAGGTGAAGGCCCTGGACAGGTACACCATTGAGATCCCCTTCAAGGCCTTCGACCCGCGGTGGAATAGCAACTTCACCAACCTGGCCGGCCAGGCCTTCGTGGTGTTCAGCAAGCGCATCTTCGATGAGAAGGGTCCTGACTGGATGCGTGACAATCTCCCTGTTGGCACAGGCCCCTATGACATCATTGAATGGGTCAAGGACGACCGGGCCGTGCTGGAGGCCCTGCCCACCCACTGGGATAAGCCTGGCCAGGTAAAGACCCTCCGGTTTGTAGAGATTCCAGAGACGGCCACCCGGGTCGCCATGATGCGTACTGGCGAGGCCGACGTGGCTACCCTGCCTCTTAAGGAGATCCCGCCCCTGCTGGACAGCGGCTTCGTGACAGGCGGCATTGGCAGCGCCCAGGAGCTCCTGATCGCCTTCTCGGGCAACCTGTGGGAGGAGAAGCACGCCGTCACTGGCCAGCCCCTAGATTATGCCGGCGTCTATGTCGCCGACCACCCCTGGGTGGGGAACCCCTTCAGCCCCAACGATCGCAACAACCCGCCAGGCATGGACGACATGGAGCAGGCCCGCCTGGTCCGCTGGGCCCTGGCCATGGCCTACGACCGGGAGGCCCTGAACGAGCAGCTCCAGGCTGGCCTGGGGTGGCCCACCTACATAGGCTTCTTCTCGCCCAAGGACCCCAACTGGGACGATAAGTTCAAGGTGCCCTACGACCCCCAGAAGGCCAAGGAGTTCCTGGCCCAGGCCGGATTCCCCAACGGCTTCGAGGTCCAGATCTTCGGCCAGTCGGACACCGAGATACGTTCCGAGATCGCCGATGCCGTGGGCGGGTACTGGCAGCAGATCGGCCTGAAGGTGACGGTGCTGCACTATCCCTACGCCGTGTTCCGGCCCAGCATCGTCAGCCGCTCCAACGTTGTCCCCCACATCAACTCCTGCGACGACAGCCGCACCCCCAACCCGTGGGACTGGCCCAGGGCCCTCACCTTCACCAGCCGCACTCGCGGCGGCTTTAGCTGCTCTGTGGAAAGCCCCTTCATAGCCGAAACCTTCGCCAAGGTCGCCCGTGAGCCAGATGCGGCCAAACGCCTGGCCATGAACTTGGAGCTGCTGCAATACCTGCACCACCAGATGCTCGCCGCGGGCACCATTGCCGTCCCAGACCTGATAGTCTGGAACCCCAAGTCTATCCGGGAATGGCAGATGAGGCCGGGCCGGTTCTGCTGCTTCAACTCCACCCACAACATAGTGCCCGCTCGATAAAAACATAGGGGCGTCCGATACTAGGGGGCCTGGCTCAAGGGCCAGGCCCCCCACCTTCAGGGCCACGCCTGGTGGCCGCCCTACTGATCCATTTTGTGATTAAGGGAGGAAGACCATGGTCCATGCCGGACGTTTGACCGGCGCGTTGCTTGTTCCAGTCACGCTACTGGTACTGGTGGTCTTGGCCTGTTCCCCAGCAGCCACCCCAACCCCTACCCCCACATCAACCCCTCCAGCAGGCACCACACCCACAACGATAGCTACCCCCACACCTACCTCCGGTCCCCAGGGTGCACCGCCCAGACCCATGAACCCCGTTGACACCATCACCATAGCGGAGATAACCGTTGGCGTGGCCCAAGGCTATCCCACCTTTGGTGCGGCCACGGCCATGGTGAACATGGGGATAGGCGAAAACTTCTTCATGTGGGATGAGAACAGCTACGAAGTGGGTATGCTGGCCGAGTCCTGGCAACTGGCCCCGGACCTCAGCGGAGGCACCATCCGGGTCCGGTCGGGCGTTCAGTTCCACAAGGGCTACGGAGAGCTGACGGCCCAGGACATGGCCTGGGTGTACAATACCTCCAACCCCCCCTCAATCCAGTGAGCATCTGCGCTAGCTGCGCCAACCTGTCGTCCCTCTTCGGCGACAACCCCATGCAGGTGGTAGATAATCGGACTGTCTCCTTTAAGTTTGTCAACTTCGACGTCCGATGGTCCAGCTACCTGCTGAACATCTGCTGCCACGTGGGGGTGCTGGCCCTCTCCAAGAAGGCCTTCGATGAGAAGGGCGAAGAATGGATGAGGGACAACGTGGTGGCCACGGGCCCGTACCAGGTGGAGCAGTGGACCCGGGACGATAGAATCGTCCTGAGCCGCGTGGAGAACCACTGGCGCAAGACTGGCCAGGTCAAGAACGTGAACATCATAGCCATTCCCGAAGAGGCCACCCGGGTGGCCATGCTCCGCACCGGTGAGGTGGATGCCGCCAACATATCCCAGAAGTCCAACCTGCCCCTGCTGCGGGACGGCTTCCTCGCCCTCACCACGGGGCAGGCCATTCAGGAGGGCGTCTTCTTCGCTGGCAACCTCTGGGAGGAGGTGGACGCCCGCACCGGCCAGCCACTGGAGCGCCTCACCTGTGCTAGAGCGGTCCCCTGGATTGGCTGCCCCGGACAGGCAGCGGACAAAGGCAAGGTCCAGGATGATATGGAGGAGGCCCGCCTGGTACGGCAGGCCCTGGCCAGGTCCGTGGACCGGGACCTGCTCAATGAGACCATCCTGGGGGGCCAGGGCTGGCCCGTATATGTGGAGTACGTGGATATCAACGATCCCCACTGGCAGAGCAAGTGGGAGTACCCTTACGACCCCCAAGAGGCGGAGCGACTGCTAGACCAGGCCGGCTACCCCAGGGGCGCCAATGGCATGCGGTTTAGCGAACCCATCCCGCTGTTCGTGGGGCCGGAGCTGGGTGGCGGCCAGGGCATCGCGGGAGAGATTGGTGATGCCATCGCTGGCTTCTGGGAGAGGATCGGCGTCCCTACCCAGGTCCTGAAGTACAACTACGCCGTCTTCCGCCCAGGCCTGGTAGGGCGCAGCACCACCATACCCTTCCTCACCGCCTGCGATGACGGCATTACTCCCCAGCCCTGGGACTGGCCCAAGGGTCTGGTCATGAGCAGCCTCACCCGCGGTGGCTTTAGCTGCGGCTTCGAGAGCGATTTCATCACCAAGAACTATCAGGCCGCGGCCAAGGAGCCGGACATCAACAAGCGCATCGAGTACACCAACGCCTTTGTGGATTACATATACCACTGGGCGCTGGCACCGGGCTACATCGTGGTCCCCAACAAACTGACCGTCAACCCCAAGTCCATCGCCGAATGGAAGATGCGGCCTAGCTACGTGGCGGCCTGGTCTGCTCTGGAGAACATTGTCCCCGCCCAACGCTAGCGGGTGAGCGGCAGACCCGTATTTGACAGGAAGGGCGGCCCTGGCCACCCGGGCCGCCCTTCCCTCCCAGTCTTGACACCCCAGGTCACCAGCGTAGGATAATCCCTGAAAGGCAGCCCTGGCCCTTCTCTGCCGGTTAAACAGATCAATTAGGAGGTGTGCACATGGCAGTGACACGTCGGTCCGGCTCCGTGTTCGACCGCCTGGGGGTGAAGCGGGTCATCAACGGCCAGAGCTGGGTGACCGCCCTGGGAGGCAGCATTATGCCCCCCGAGGTGGTCCAAGCCATGGCCGAGGCCGCCAACGCCTTTGTGGACATGGACGAGCTGAACCGCAAGGCCGGGGAGGTCATTGCCAGGCTCACCGGTGCCGAGGCCGGCATGGTGACTTCGGGAGCCTCGGCTGGCATAGTGCTCCAGGTAGCGGCGTGCATGACCGGCACCGACCACGCCAAGGTTGCCCAACTGCCGGACACCACCGGCATGAAGAACGAGGTCATCATCCAGCGCTCCCACCGCAACCGGTACGACGGCGCTTACCGCATCCCCGGGGCCAAACTGGTGGAGATAGGCAAGGCCCGCTCCACGGCGCCCTGGGAACTGGAGGCCGCCATCAACGAGAACACCGCCGCCGTGGCCTACGTGGTGGCCCCCTTCCTGGCCCAGCCCCTTCCCCTGGAGAGGGTGGTGGAGATAGCCCACCGCCACAACGTGCCCGTCATTGTGGATGCGGCCGCCGAGCTGCCGCCGGTGGAGAACCTGACCCGCTTCATCGCCCAGGGGGCCGATATGGTCACCTTCAGCGGCGGCAAGGGTGTGCGGGGCCCCCAGTCCACCGGCATCCTGGCCGGCCGCAAGGACCTCATCGAGGCCGCCTACCTCAACTCCTTGAACTACGATAGCCCCCACGCCGGCATTGGCCGGCCAATGAAGGTATGCAAAGAGGAGGTGGTGGGCCTCATCACCGCCCTGGAGATGTTCGTGGACACGGACCACGAGGCCGTCTGGCAGGCTTGGAAGGCCAAGTCCCAGGTCATTGTGGACGCCCTTAAGGATATCCCAGGTATCCGTCCCGTCATCGAGGAGATACCCGTGGACCGCCAGGGTCCGGTGGCCGTCATCTACTTCGAGAAGTCGTGGAAAGGGCCCTCCTCCGCCCAGGTGCAGCAGGCGCTGAAGCAGGGCGACCCGCCCATCTACATAGGCAGAGGCGGCTTTAAGGACGAGCTTTACGTGGTACCTGTCAACCTCCAGGACGGCGAGGAGCAGATCGTCGCCCGGCGGCTCCGCCAGGCCCTGACCCAGAGGTAGGAGGACAGGCGCTCTGGGCTAATCCTGCCCTACAGGAACCTCCACACGCTCAACGCCGACTTCCCGAAGACCCACTCCTTGTCATCCTGGCTCAAGAAGTGCATCTGTTCCATGGGGAAGCGCAGGGCGTTCCCGTACCCCTCGCGGCTGCTCACCGGCGGGTAATCGCTGCCCCACATCATGCGCCGGGGGCCGAAGGCGTCGTAGGCCATCTTCAACGTCTCCGGCGCCTGAGGGAAGGGGGGCACCTTGAAGGGCATGGGCCGGGGGCAGATCTCTCCCAGGCCGGGCACCTTGATGTAGGTATTAGGGTATTGGGCCAGCTCCAGGGCCTTCCGGTACTGGGTGTAGGGCGGCTGGGCATCCCTGCCCACCCCTGCCAGGTGCTCGATAACAATCTTCAGATCAGGCAGTTCCCGCACCAGTCTGTGGAACTCCTCCGAGGCGAATTGCTGCACGTTCCCCGCGCAACTCACCACCAGCCCCAGTTGGGCGGACTGGCGCCAGATGGCCAGCGGGTCCCTGCCAGGGGAGCGTTGCTCTGGGCTCAGGCGTATGCCCACGGCCCCCATCTTGGCCCAGCGCTCCAGGGTGGCCGGGGCATCGGGCCGGGCGGTGTCCACCAGGACCACTGGGGCAAACCGGCCGGGGAAGCGCCGGGCACACTCCAGCTCGTATTGGTTATCGTAGTTACCCATGTACTGCACCAGGACCGCCTTGGCCACCCCGTTGGCGTCCATCTGGCGCAGCAGGACCTCCACAGGCTCGTACCAGTGAGTACCTACGTGAACGTGGGTGTCAACGATCTCCACGGACATCCTCCCGAGTACAGTATCGTGCTGAGACCGTAGGGCTATTCCTGGCGCACAATGCCCGAAGGCACAGCTAATCTTAGCAGAAAGTCGGCACCGGCGGCGTGGTTGCTTTGTGCCAACCCGCTGAGTAGAATGGGTTAATCCGTGCGTGGAGAGCTTGGAAGGGAGCCCATGGTCGCTGCGGCGGGAGTCCTGTCCAAGGTCAAGGTCTTCAACGCCCTGCGCCACCCTCAGTACCGGCGGTACTGGCTGGGGATGGTGGCGTCCGTGCTGGGGGTCCAGGTCATGACGGTGGCCCAGGGCTGGCTGGTCTATGACCTCAGCGGCTCCACCCTTTATCTGGGCTACGTGGGCCTGGCCACCTCCCTCCCCGCCATACTCCTGAACCTGTTCGGCGGCGTCATCGCCGACAAGATAGACCGGCGCAAGCTCCTCATGGTGACCCAGTCCACGGCGGCGGTGCTCATGGGCATCCTTGCCACCCTGACTCTGACCGGTCTGATCCAGGTGTGGCACGTGATAGCCATCGCCGCCGTGACCGGGGCCGTCACCGCCTTCGACACCCCCGCCCGCCAGGCTATATTCCCGCGGCTTATTTCCCGGGAGGACCTGCCCAACGCCGTGGCCCTGAACTCCATGGTGTGGCAAGGAAGCCGTATCCTTGGCCCCTCCCTGGCTGGGGTTATCATCGCCCAGCTTGGCAGCGAGGCCGGGTTCTACCTGGCGGCGGTGGGCTCCGCCACCATGGCCATGATGGTGTTCAGCCTGACGGTCCCCCATGCCAGCCGGGCCGGCCGCTCCAGCATGGCCCAGGACCTTTTCCAGGGCGTGGGCTTTGTGGCCAGGAACAGCATCTTCCGATTCCTCATCGGCATGACCTTCTTCAACAGCATCTTTGGCATGTCTTATGTCTTCATGCTGCCCGTCTTCGCCAAGGACATCCTGGGGGTAGGCTCCACCGGCCTGGGGTTCCTGCACGCCATGTCGGGCATGGGAGCGCTGCTGGGGACACTGGTGCTCACCTCCATGAGCGGCACCCAGCGCAAGGGGTGGCTGCTCATTGGGGGAGCGGTGCTCTTCGGGACGTTCCTGGTCCTCTTCTCCCGCTCGACCCTGTATCCCCTGTCCCTGGCCCTGGTGTTCCTGGCTGGCGTCGCCGGGTCCATGTACATGATCTCGGTGATGACCACCCTCCAGATGCTGGTGCCCGACGAGCTTCGCGGGCGGGTGATGGGTATCTACAGCATGACCTACAGCATGATGCCTCTGGGGAGCATGCAGTCGGGGGGCATAGCCAGCGTCACCAGCGCTCCCTTTGCCGTGGCCCTAGGGGGTGTGGCCGTCATTTCCTTCGCCCTGCTCACCGCCCTGACCAACTCCCAGGTGCGGCGCCTGGCGCCGGTCCCAGGGCCGGCCGTGGCCGCGGCCTCGGCATCCTCCCCAGCCTCCGCCTTCCCAAGGCGAAAAACATAAAAGGCTGGCCCCCAGGAACCAGGGGCCAGCCTCGAAAGGGCCTTGTGCTACAGCCCTACCGGGCCCCGGCAGCCACCGCCTGCAGCTTCTCCCGAACGCGGGCCTTGAGCTCTCGGACCTTCATGAGATGGGGAGGCGTGTTCCCTTCGGCCTTCTTGTCGAAGATCATCTCGCCGTTGAACAGGATCTCCAGGCGGCCATCCTTCACCGGCGTCAGAGTCACGGCCAGCTCCCCTTTAAAATCGCTCCAGAACTCGGTGCCGATCCAAGCGGCCATGGGGAGGTAGCCACAAGGGAGGCAGTAGCGGATCTCCAGATGGGCCTTGGCTCCAGACTCTTTCCAGTCAGCCATCACGACCTCCTGTCCGATAGTTTGGGCTTCCAATAGGGGTATTATACGGACTGTGCCGCTGCATCGTCAAACCACACATGGAACATCCACAGCACCTAGTCGGACAACTCCTGGAACACTCGATGCCAGGTCTGGTCACTGACTATTCCATACCCTTCCCGAAAGACTATCACCCCGTTGCGGTCGATGGCCACCTTGGTGGAGCGTATGGCGATGTGGAAGTCATTGACCATCTCCGCCGAGGCGGCAGCCGTAGGCCAGGGGAAACCTTGGGACCTGTTGAAGGCGTCCAAGTCCTCTTCATTCTCAAAGGGACTGATGCCCAGGGCATAGAAGGCCACCCTGTCCCGGTACTGAGGGTAGATATCCTTGAGGGACCGCAACTCGGCCCGGCAGGTGGGTCACCAGGTCTCGTAGAAGAAGAGTACAACCGGCCTGCCCTCCTCCAACAGCGAGGTCAGGGTCACGGTCTGGCCGTCTGTGGTGGTGAAGGAGAAGCCGGGCGCCCGTTCACCCACCCGGTAGCCTGGTCCAGACTCTGGAGTGGCCGTGGGTGTGCCGGTGGCAGTGGTCGTAGGAGTTGACGCAGGGCCTGTGCATGCCGCAAGGATAGCCACGGCCAGAGCCGAGAGCAGGAGCGTCAGGCCTTTTGCAGCAAGGGTCATGGCCATCCTCTCATTGCTTTTGTGAGCAGCTTCAGGATGCTGTGACAGGGATCACCTGTCCAGTCCCTGCCGATATCTCTAACGACCTCGTTGTGTTATTATACGTTGGCCATTAAGGGGGGGTTGCATTAATGTGCCCAATCTGCCAAGATTATAGTATGAGAATCGGGGCCTTCGACATACAAGAGCCAGCACCACAGCTCAAGCAGCCCCATGCCATAAGCATTCTGAAGCCCTGGGTGGATGTGGGCAGCGTAGGCAGTCTAGCCCTGGCCGTGCTGGAGCGTCACTTCGGCTCCCAAGAGCTGGGAAGGCTGGCTACCCCGGGCCGGTTCTTCGACTTCACCCGCTACCGCCCCACCATCATGCTGGTGGAGGGCCGCCGCGTCTTCACCGTGCCCAACTGCGTGGTGAACTACGCCCAGACCCCCAGGGGGCCCGACTTCCTGTTCATGCACCTGCTGGAGCCCCACTCCAACGCCGAAGAGTACGTGGACTCGGTGGTGGAGCTGGTGGCCCACTTCAAGGTGGAGCGCTACATCAGGATAGGGGGCTTCTACGACGCCGTGCCCCACACCCGGCCGCTACTGGTGACGGGCTCCAGCGCAGGCAAGTTCTCGCCCGAGGTCGCCAGGAAGCTACGGTTGGGGACCAGCAACTACCAGGGGCCCACCAGCATCATGAACCTGGCCCACGAGAAGATCGCTGGGCTGGGCATCGAGACCCTCAGCATCATGGCCCACCTGCCCAACTACGTCCAGCTAGCCGAGGACTACATGGGGTCGGCGCGACTGCTGGAGGTGCTGGGCTCCATCTACGACCTTCCCCCCGAGCTGTGGGACAAGCGCCGCGGCCAGGCCCAGTACAACCAGGTCCAGGCCGAGGTTGAGCAGAACGCCATGCTCAAGAGCGTCATTCAGAGGCTGGAGGCCTCCTATGACGTCCGCACCGCCGCCGCGGAGGAGCCCACTCCACCCCTCTCCCCCGAGATCCAGCGCTTCCTGGAGGAGTTGGGCGGTAGCGAGCGCAGCGGCGGCGACTCCTAGGGTCTGCAAGCCTGGTCCTGTACGCCGTCCTGCGGAAACCACAGCGAGCCAGGAAGAGGCCAGGACAGCGCGGGAAGGTTCTTCAGTCCCGTCCCCCCGGAGTGACGGATAGTGGAAGAGGTGGGGTGTCACGGTGAGAGCGTGTCCGTGGGGCTGTGGACGCCTCCCGGTGCGGTTACCTCAAAACACCGCGATGGGATTACACGGCGAGCCCGTGGCCCGCTCTAGCCTCAGCGTCCCGATGGTGATAAGGAACTCCCAGCGGCCGCGCTCCTCGCACGCCCTGGCCAGGTCCTCCAGGTTGGCGTTGTCCAGTATCCATAAGCCCATGGCCACAATGCCCACCTGGTGGATTGGGTTGGTGAGGGCCTGGTAGGGCGGCGGGAAGACGTCGTTGCCGGTGTCCGAGCCCAGGACGGCCACCCGCCTTTCGTGCAGCCAGGGCAGGCAGGAAGCATGGGGCCCCGCCGAGCCCTGGGTCCTGGGGTTCCAGGGACCCAGCTCGTTGCGGCGCCGGTACTGGCCCGTCCTGATGAGCACCACGTCCCCCTCCTCCACCTTCACCCCCTGCGCCTTTTCAGCGGCCTCCAGGTCCTCCCGGTAGGCCCCGTCCCCGGGCTCTATCCATTGGGTCCCCCGCACCCGGGGCACGTCCAGCAGGACGCCCCTGGTCACAATGCCGTCCTTGAGCAGGTCTATGGACTCCACCGTGGCACCCAACTGGGTGGACACAAGATGGGCTGGCCGGCCATTGTACATCCTTCCGTTCCAAAAGAAGTGGGCCAGGCTGTCCAGATGGGTGATGGAGTGTCCATGGAAGATCATGCCAAAGAAGTCCAGGGCCACCTGAGAACCCCTAGGCCGGGTGGTCAGCTTGTTGCCGCTGTCCCACCCCTCGCCGCTCTCCACCATGAAGTGCACAGGCGGCACGCTGGAGGTCTCCGGCGTTATCTCGGTCCTGATGGGCCGGGCGCACGTTACCGTCACCCCCTCCTTGACCAGGGAGACCGCCTTCAGCCGCTTCGCCGGCGTTATGTAATTAATCGTGCCTAGCTGGTCATCTTCACCCCATCTCCCCCAGTTGGACAGCGACTGAAAGTACCCCAGTACCTCCTTTTCAGAGGGCACTCGGTTGGCCACAGCTCCTCCTTATTGGCGACTGACGCCAGATGCACATCGACACTGGTGGGTAACTAAGGGCTGGACGACTGGTACTTGCCATCGTACCCACGCCTCGCGACCCTGCCCAAACGCTCAAAGATCACCGAACAGATCTTCATGCCTTGTCTAAGGACCGGGTCAAGGCGGCCTAGATTGACCATGCAAGGTTATAGGCCCTTGTACCTTCATGCCTCATCCTCACCCATAAGCTGTGCGATTGTATATCATGTCCCCTGTTGTGGCGTCAATGTGACGTCGGCTGCGGCCTTTCTCCCCGACCCGGGCTCAGCCAGATGACAGAGCTTGGCCAGGGCCTCTGGAGTAAACCACTACGTCGGAGCAGTCCTCGAAATAGTGGCGCTGGGGGCACCAAGCCTTGCAGTGCACCTCCACCAGCTCCTGGCCACACAGGGGGCATGAGGGCCCCGGTCCTTCACTGTCCTGGCTAGACATGGTGGCCACCTAGCTAGCCCGGTAGTCCTCGGCGCTATCCTGGGGCACGTACCCCACCGACTCCCGGGCGTGCTGGATGTCCCGGAACCGCCACCTGTTGTTGGACACACAATAGACAATGTCCCACTTCAGGCTGTCCGGCGCCTGGATACACTTGTCTATCATCTGGGCCGCATCCCGCTGGCTGCACCAGATGGCGAAGTGGGCGGGGGCGACCGGCCGGTCCTCCTTCACCACCGCCCCGAAGCGAATGTTAATCACCGAGATGCCGTGAGCATCGGAGTAAAACCGGCCCAAGGCCTCGCCGAAGGCCTTGCTCACCCCGTAGAACTGCCCGGGCCTCACCTCTGAGCGGTGGTCGATCATGGGCCAGGTGGGCGGCACATCCTTGTACCGGCCCTCCAGGATGGCCTTGTAGGGCTCCTCCTTGTGGTACCCGGCGATGACCGACCCGCTGCTGGCGAAGATGATACGCTTGACCCCTGCCCGGCGGGCCGCCTCGTACACGTTGTAGGTGCCGACGATGTTGTTCTGGAGGATGCCTTCCCAGCCTGCCGAGCCGCTGACCAAGGCGGCCAGGTGCACCACCACCTCCTGCCCCTGGAAAGCCGGCTGGATGGCCTCCAGCCCATCGGCTATGCTCATCTGGAAACATCGGACACCGGGGATATCCCTCCGGTTCAGGGCGGTGAATTCGTACTTATCGGACAGGTGCCTGAGCACAGCGCTGCCTATAAGGCCGCTCATGCCCGTCACCAGCACTCTTTTCTTGGACAACTGTCCCTCCTTTGGCAAAGCAAAGGGATTGAGCGAAGGGTTGACAAGATAGGGCACAGTGTAGTCCAGCGCTTGCCACCCGTCAACGGCCCTTGCCGTTTTTCTTGTCAGCCCGCCCCGTCAAATCTATAATGGCCTCACTTTCGCTGCAGGGAGGTGTCCAGTGATCCGCCTCACCGAGGAGATGCGGGAGCTTATCGACAACGCCCTGGAGCGCGGCCATCCCGCCGTCCTGGCTACGGCCTCGCCCGACGGCCAGCCCGGCATCGGTTTCCGGGGAAGCCTCATGGTCTTCGACGACCAGCACCTGGCCTACTGGGAGCGTTCCAAGAAGACGGGCCTGGAGCACATCGAGGCCAACCCCAGGGTGGCTATCCTCATCCGTGACCACAAGGAGAAGCGCGGCTGGAAGTTCTTCGGCGAGGCCTTTATCTACCGTGAAGGCCCCGTGCGTGACCAGGTGATGGCCAGGGTGGTGAAGCGAGAGCTTGACCGAGACCCCGAGCGCCAGGGCCTGGCTGTCCTAGTAAGGGTGGACAGAATCACGGACATGAGCGGCAACGTCCTGCAGATTCGGGAGACCCCGCCGGACTAGCCAGGCCCTCTCCGGCAGTCCAGCGTTACAATAACCATCGTTATACCTAGCAGAGTTAGCCCACTGTAACCTGGACCCGCTGTACCACGTTGTTCCCGTAGCCGTAGGTGTTCCACCGGGATTCCAAGGGCTGGACGTTGCCGGCGGCATCGGTGGCCCGGACCAATAGGGTGTATGTCCCCCGACGAGGCGGCGTCCAGAGGAAGGACCAGGGTGTGGCGGCGTAATCTGAGAAGGACCTACCCAACCTAGCCTGGCTCCACGTCGCCCCACCGTCGGTGCTCACCTCCACCCTGGTGATGGGCCCATCGCCGGACCAGGCGCTACCCACCACCTCCACTGGCCCTGGCGTCAACCGTGCGCCATGGGCCGGTCGTGCGATGAGTGCGCGAACGCGCATGCGGGTGACGGGCGTGTTCTCCGGCGTGCCTCCCTCCTGGGCGTACACGTAGCGCTCCTGCTGAAAGTAGCCGCGGAAGGGGGCAGGGAGCAGGGAGACCCGGGTGAGCCACTTTACCGAGGCCATGCCATACCACCCAGGCACCACCAGCCGGAGGGGAAAGCCGTGCTCTACTGTCAGGGGCTGGTCATTCATGGCCCAGGCCAGAAGAGTGTGAGGATGGCGAGCCACGGCCAGGGGCAGACTGCGGGCGAAGGGCACCACCCGACCGGGGGCCACCTCCCCCTGGTCGGCGCCCTGAAACAGAGCCTCCTGGGCCGAAGGCCTAACGTGGGCCTGGTCCAGAATATGGTGCAGAGGCGTGCCGGTGAACCGGACGGTGCTCACCGCCCCCCAGGCCCAGGGGGTGCCCGGCGGCATCGGGTCCATGAGCTTGCGCCCGTTGCCGGCGCACTCCATGGTAACGGCCAGGGTCACCACAGGGAAGCCCTGCACCTGCGAAAGAGAAAGGTCCAGGGGCCGCTCTACCTCCCCTTCGACGCGCAGGCGCCAGCTATCCCCGTCCACTGGTGGAATGGAGAAGTGGTTGCGGATGTACACCAGCGGGGTGGGTGTCAGGGGCTCCGCCAGCGCCTCCATGGGCGTCTCGGCATTCAGGGGTGTGGCCTCGACGGTAACCAGTTTCAGGTTTGTCCTCTTATCCATGGAACTACCTGCAATCGGCAAAGGATTTATGTTTCCACCGGCAGCTTGGCCGCCCGGCGCTCTCTCGGGACCGGTGGGCGTTATCCTGTCACTCAGAGGATTCCCACCTGGCCTGCCGCAAGCCAAAAGCCAGCGTGCTGGCCGTCCACCTGTCAAGGCTTATAGAAGCCGCCCCAGGGCCCCCGGGCGGGCCAGCGACCTGTCTTGTGCACCCCCAGCGGGGGTACGGAGCGTCCCCTGGCATCCCGTTACGGCGTCAGCAGGGCGCGGCTGATCTGCGCCTCCTTCTGCCTCCCCATCCACTCCGCCTCCTTGAAAGCCTGGTTAATCTGCTCCAGGGGAAAGCTGTGGGACATTACCTTGGTCAGAGGGTACTTGTCCTTGGTCCGGACCAGAAAGTCCAGGGCCACGGGCAGGATCCAGGGGTCGTAGTGTGGAGTGGGCACGATAGTGACCCCACCCCAGAGGATGCGGGACATGTCCAGAGTGACGTTGCTGTTGGGCCAGATGTGGCCTATCTCCACGTAGGTACCGCCCCGGCGGACCATGTCCAGGCCCTCGGCCACCACCTGGGGAAAACCCACCACCTCCAGGACCACGTCGGCGCCGCGGCCCTCGGTCAGCTCCTTCACCCTCTGGACCCGCTCCTGGGGCTCCCGGTACTCGTTTATGTCAATAGTGTAGTCGGCGCCGCACTGGCGGGCCAGCTCTAGCCTGCCCTTCACCCCGTCTATGGCGATGACCACCCCCGCGCCCATCTCCTTGGCCGCCGCGGCGGCGTTAATCCCCAGGCCCCCGGCACCCTGGATGACCACAGCGTCCCCCATGCGCAGGTGGGCCATGTGGAGGCCGTAGATAACCTGCGAGACGGCGCAATTCACGGGGGTGAGGGCCTCGTCGGGAAGGTCCTCAGGCGCCTTGAACACAAAGTGCCCTGGGTGCAGGTAATAGTACTCGGCGTAGCCGCCATCGCAGTAGGGATAGTCCTTCACCGACCTGCGGAACCGGAACCGCTCGGGGCAGTAGTTGAGCTGGCCCCGGAGGCAGTTGTAGCAGCGCCGGCACGGGAAGAAGTAGGTGAAGATAACCTTATCCCCCTCCTTAAGCGTCCGACCCAGGGAGTCCGTCTTGACACCCTCTCCCAGGCTGTGCACCACACCCGTCATCTCGTGGCCCAGGATCACCGGGCCGGGCGTCCCCCGGATCATGGGCTTCATCTCGCCTCGCCAGTAGTGCAGGTCAGAGCCACAAATACCCGCAGCGGTGATCTTTACCAGTATGCCCCCTGGCTCTACCTTGGGTGCAGGTAACTCGGTGAGCTCGAAGGTGTAAGGCCCCATGAACAGGGCTGCTTTCCCCTTGGTCACAGCGTGCCTCCTCAGGGTGATAGACGTGGCTATTGTTGATTAGACTGCCCTGTTTGTCAACAGAGGGACTGAGGGAGGCCGTGCGCCCGTCTTCATCCTCTGCTACAATACCCTCACCTCAAAGGGAGGTGAAATATGCCCAGGGTGGTGTTCTTCAGCAACCGCAACGAGACCATCAACGGCATCATCGCCCAGCACGCCCCCTCCGGGTTCCACTTGACCGTGCTTCTTCCCACCACTTCCGAGGAGGAGCAGATCAGCAAGGTCCAAGAGGCCGACTTCCTTATGGTCTTCGGCTTCCACCCGTCAGCCAAGGTGTTCCGGGCCGCCCGTAAGGCCCGCCTCCTCCAGCTTCTCAGCGCCGGCTACGAAAAGGTTGACCTTGCCCTGCTGGGAGAGATGGGCATCCCGGTGTCCAACGTGGGCGGCGCCAACGCCGAGGGCGTGGCGGAGATGGCCATCACTCTCATGCTGGCGGTGTACCGCCGCATTCTGCACCTGGACCGGGCCGTCCGCCAGGGCCAGTGGCTGGCCGACGTGGTATCGGGCACCAACACCTTTGAGCTGGCGGAAAAGACGGTGGGTGTGGTCGGACTGGGACATATTGGCAAGACGGTGGTGCGACGCCTGCGGGGGTTCGATGTGACGCCCCTCTACTACGACGCCATCAGCTACCCCGACGCCGAGCGGGAGCTGGGCGCCCGACGGGTGTCTATGGACGAGCTGATGCGCCGGTCGGACATCGTCACTATCCACGTTCCCCTTCTGCCTACTACCCAGGGACTGATAGGCCGCCGCGAGCTGTCCCTGATGAAGCCCACCGCCATCCTCATAAACACCAGCCGCGGGCCCGTGGTGGACGAGAAGGCCCTTATCCAGGCCCTCCAGGAGGGACGCATCGCCGGCGCGGGGCTGGACGTCTTTGAGCAAGAGCCGATAAACCGGGACAATCCCCTGCTGAAGATGGACAACGTGGTGCTCAGCCCCCACGCCGCCGGAAGCACCTACGAAAGCTGGCCCAGGCGGGCCCGCTTCGCCTTCCAGAACTTCCAGCGAGTCCTGGAGGGGAAGCCGCCCCTGTCGGTGGTGAGCCCGTAGATACCTTGGCCGGCCATCTGTCCACCCTTGGGAGGCCCCTGCGGCCTACCCCCGGCCGCGACGCCCTTGTATCCAAGTGCTAGAATAGCTCAGCCAGTGCCTAAAAGAGGAGCAACACACCAAGGAGGAACTGAACAGTGAAGATCAAGGAGATACGCGCGGTACCCGTCGTCTTTCCACCCGCCCCCGAGAGCAAGGTGAAGCCTCGGCGGCCCTCTTGGGTTGAGGGGACTGAGGTGGCCAATCCCATGTCCCGCTATCCCAAGTACAAGCCACACCGCAGCCTCTGGCGGGCTCCCTGGCACGCCGTGGCCTGCGTCGTCACCGCCGAGGACGGCACCTGGGGGTTGGGCATGACGGGCTACGGCACGCCCGTGGCCTCCATCATCAACGACCACTTCGCCCCCCTGCTGGTGGGCGAGAACTGCCTGGCCACCGAGAAGCTTTGGGACATGATGTTCAGGATGGCCTCCCCCTACAGCGCCTCGGGCCTGGCCAGTTACGCCATCAGCGCCGTGGACCTGGCCCTGTGGGACCTGAAGG
The DNA here is from genome assembly GCA_034432835.1 of Dehalococcoidia bacterium. Classification (GTDB taxonomy): domain Bacteria; phylum Chloroflexota; class Dehalococcoidia; order Lucifugimonadales; family DAOUBE01; genus DAOUBE01. The sequence goes on from DAOUBE010000346.1 coordinate 16,545, forward strand.
GCAAGCTGCTCCAGAAACCCGTGTACGAGCTCCTGGGTGGGCCCGCCCGGGATAAGATCTTCTGCTACGCTACCGGCAACGACACCGACTGGTACATGGAGCTGGGGTTCAAGGCCACCAAACTGGCCTGTCCCTACGGCCCTGCTGATGGCCTGGCGGCCTTGGAGAAGAACGAGGAGCTGGTGGCCCGGGCCCGGGAGACCATCGGCCCCAGCGTGGAGCTCATGCTGGACTGCTGGATGGCCTTCGACCTGGAGTTCGCCGTGCGCATAGTGGAGCGCCTGAGGCCCTACAACCTCAAGTGGTTCGAGGACTGCCTGATCCCCGAGGACTTCCAGGGCTTTGTGGAGATGCGCAAGCGGGTGCCCTGGCAGACACTGGCCACAGGAGAGCACTGGTACACCCCACTGCCCTTCTTCTTCGCCGCCAGCAACCACGTGGTGGACATCCTCCAGCCGGACATCCAGTGGGTGGGCGGCGTCACCGCCACGGTGAAGATATGCCATATCGCCGAGGCGGCTGGTATCTCGGTCATCCCCCACGGGGGCATGAACGACGCCTATGGGCAGCATGTCTGCTATGCCATGCCCGCCATTCCCTGGGGCGAGTTCTTCGTGGGCTCGGCGCCAGGGGTACCTCTGAAGGATGCCACCCGCCGCACGCCGGGGATGGCTGTCCCGGAGAACGGCTACCTGGTGCCCAACGACGCCCCGGGCTTCGGCATCGAGCTGACCATGAAGGACCTGGAGGCGGCCGCCAGAGCCGTGAAGTAGTCAAGCTATGCCGGCCAACCCAGTCCCCGGTATCAGGCCATAGCTGCTTGTAGGGGTTGCTTGCTTGGCCTAGGTCATCGCATACCTTCATCGGGGTTATGTTGACATGCTACTGGCCTGCGCCCTGCCCCTTCCAGTGCCACCTCGTGGACACCCTGCCGACCTGTCTCTATAATAACGGCCATCAGCCTAGACAGGGTGTCCATCCAGGCTGGACATCCTGTCCACCCATCCACGGGACACCCCGGCCCGATGCATCAACATCCTTGGCCAAGGAGGAAGCATGTACCGGCTGGAAGTGTTGAACCCTGTCGCACCCCTGCAGGGGGATGTCCACGCCCTGACCCTGGCTCCCAGGCCGTCCAGCCTGGCCGGGAAGACGGTAGGCCTGGTGTGGAACGGCAAGGCCAACGGCGACGTGGCCCTGCGGCGGGCCGGCGAGCTCCTCCAACAGCGCTTTCCCGACATCAAGCTGCGCTTCTACAGCGGCGCCCTGCCCTGCCCCCAGGCCCTCATGGAGCAGGCCAAGGCAGAGGTGGACGTAGCCGTGGGCTGTACCGCCGACTGAGGGTCCTGCACGTCGTGGATGGTCCACGACATGGTGGAGCTGGAGAAGGCCGGTATTCCCACGGCCATCATCCTATCCCACGGCTTCGAGCACGACGCCCAGGTAAGCGCCCGCGCCTTCGGGATGCCCGGCATACGGTTCACCGTGGTCCCCCGGGTGTACAACAACATCACCCCGGAGGAGGCCAGGGCCCAGACCGAGCCGGCCATAGACGAGGTAGTGCGCCTGCTGACCACCCCCGTGGACGGCCACCAGGCCGAAAGCTCCCTTCGCCTGGGCGCCACGGCCACGGAAACCTTCCAGGGGCCTGACCAGTGGTCGGCCATAGAGAGGATGAACGAGGTTTTTCTGGACAACGACTGGGGCGATGGCTATCCACTGGTGCCGCCCACTCCGGAGCGTGTCCAGGCCATGCTGGCCGGCACAACCCTCAAGCCCGACGAGGTGGTGTGCATGCTGCCGCCGGGCAACGGCTTCGCCACCGTGGAAAAGTTGGCCATCAATGCCGTCATGGCCGGGTGCAAGCCCCAGCACCTGCCCGTCCTCATCGCTGCCGCCAAGGCCATATCCCAGATGGAGCGTCGGGCAGTCAGGGGTCTGCTGGTGTCCACCAGCGCCGGCGCTCCTCTTATGTTAATCAACGGCCCCATCGCCAGGGAGCTGGGCATCAACTCGGGGCGGGCCTGCCTGGGCCCCGGCCGGGGCTCCAGGGTCAACGTTGTCCTGGGACGCGCCTTCACCCTGGTCCTCAAGAACGTGGGCCACGGGTACCCGGGCGTTCTGGACATGGACACCATAGGCACTCCCAGAAAGTTCAGCCTGTGTGTGGCGGAAAACGAAGACGCCAGCCCCTGGGAGCCCTTCCACGTGGAGCGCGGCTTTGCCAGAGAGGCCAGCACCGTCACCATCTTCCCCACCAGTGGGGAGAAGGATGTGGGGGACCAGGGGAACACCACCGGCGACGGCCTGCTACGCACCATCGCCTATAGCTGTGTCTGGGGTGGCTCCGGTTACATCGCCAGCCTGGCCGGAGAGTACGACGACTCGCCAGGTGGTGCCACCCTGGTCTTCATCGCACCCGCCCACGCCCGCCCCATTGCGGCCAGCGGCTACTCCAAAAGGGCGGCCAAAGAATTCCTGCATAACCATGCCAAATGTCCGGCCAGATTAATGGTCAACAGCTTCAACGTACCAGACAAGGTTAAGGTCCAGTGGCGCTGGCTGTACCAGCTTTCTCCGCTGGAGCAGGAGCACGTCATCCTGCCCGTCCAGCAGAGCCCCGAGCGCTACTTCCTTGTCTGTGTCGGTGCCGACGACCGTGCCAAAGACCTGGTCTTCCCTAGCGGCACACCCTCTACGGTGGAGGTCCTGCACCGCGCCTAGCAGCCCCGTCCTGCCAACTTCCCACCACTCCCTGGCCAGCGTCAGCACCTTTTCCGCTTTGGCTAGCCTAATCCACCTTGCCTGTCACCGCTCGGCAGGCTAGCCATTTTCCTTACTTTGTCATCGCTCAGTTATGTACTTTTGCCGCCCATCTGCTATAATCTCCAACGTCTGGCGGCCACAGGGCGACCCACAGCCCTTGAGAGAGGCGCCCAGCGTCACCCTTAACCCACCCTGTCCATCCTTAAACGAAAGGACTGCCATATCATGGACATCAGGACGGCCAGTATCAAGGCAGGAGTCAGCGAACGTACCATCCGCCGGATGATCAAGGCCGGCACCATCAAAGCTACCCTGGTCGGCAGCGGCCCCCACCGGCACTGGGAAATAGACGAGGAAGAGGTCGCCAAGATTGGCAAGCCAGCGCCCGAGGTTATGGACGGCCTTGTGGCTAGCCTGAACGCTACTATCGCCATGCTCAAGGAGCAGCTCGACCAGAAGGACCGCCAGATCCGAGAGCTTCACGTCCTGCTTCAGCAGGCCCAAGAACAGGCCGCCCGCATGCTACCCCCGGGCAACGGCCATGAGCGCCGACGCCGTTGGTGGTGGCCCTTCGCCTCCTGGCAGTAGACCCTCATCCCCCAGACAGGCTGGTTCACCGGCCACATGTGACCACCCCTCCCCCATCTCACCATAGCCATGCCACTGCCATGCCATTGGCATATCTATTGGGCAGCCAATATCATACATTATGTATTCTCAGCCAATCAAATCACATCTAACAATACCATTATGCCTGCTCTACATGGCTATACTCTGTACACTCTCTGTCATGCCATTTGTTATACCATTCGTGCCGGCCATGCTGTCCATGCTCACCGCCCACTCCACTTTCCCTGTGCTGCATCCGGGCATGCCCTGACAGCCCGGCCAGCGCCCGGTCCATCCTGCAGCAATGCAATCCGCCCCAGCCCAGATGGACCATACTGCTTTCCCATTGGCTAGCCTCTCCCGGCCTCTTCCCTGCCCAGGAGCTCCACAACTGTGTCCTCAGTTAACCGGCCATATGTCCATGCAATGGTCACCCATGGCAGGTGCCAAGAGCCCCTTATCATTTATATACAACACCGCCCTCATAGCCACACACCAAGGCCGGTCTAGACACCTATTATTGGCCAACGTCCACATAACTTGGCTAGTCGTGTCAATCAACAGTCCGGCCAGTGGCAAAACTCATGAAAAACTGCAAAAAGACTCGTTGGCAATGAAAGACCAAAATTGATAATCTTCACGGCGTGCTAGTCAATTCTTATCAACAGGAGGCACCCATGAAGGTACAGTTGGTCGGCAACCTGGCAAGGAATCCTTTCATTCACATCTCCCGCAAGGTAGCGGAGGCAAAGGAGGCCATAATGAACGGACTGCGGTCTATGGTGTCCTGGTTCAAGCATATAGACATAACGCCCACGGTGCGGCTCCCCAGGGTCAGCCTTCCCAGCGGGATGACCCTTCCCTTCGCCAGCCTTAAGGCCATGGCTCGAAGGCCGGTCAGTCTGGCCCGGGCTTCTTCCTCCACAGCCAAGCCCGGCCCTGCCACTGCCAAAAGGCCGTCCAAAGTGGCAAGAATAACGGTGGCCAGGGTTCAGGTAAGCCTGAAGAGCGTCTTCGCCCGCCCCAGCATGCCCAGGCTCTTTTCCAAGATCAGCCTGCCAGGGTTCAGGGGCGTGAACCCCCACAGCCTGTCCCTTGGCCTCCGGGCCATGGGCAGTGCAGCCCTGAGGCCAGCGCACTGGCTCGCCTCCACCTTTAAGGGCGTGAGCGCCCGGGTCCGCAACACCGCCAGGATGGTCAAGGGAGCCGTAGTCACCCGCAAGTACTATATATATGAGAAGGACCTGAACCGCGAGCTGGAGCCCGGCGCATCGGCGTCCATCCACATGGAGTTCCGCAGCCTCAGCACTGCCACCGAGGCCAACAAGCTGCCGCTCCAGGGCCTGGGGTACACCGAGGAGCGCAAGGCCCAGGCCCGGGAAAGGCTGGCCATGGGCGACCTTTGCTTCATAGGCATCCACAAGGGCAGCGTGGTCATGGCCGGCTGGGTGAGCTTCCGGCACCTGGAGATACCGGCCATCGCGTCCCACACCCTGGGCGACGGCTGGGCCAACCTCTACGAGATAGACAGCGTCTCCGGCTACCGGGAGCAGGGCTACGTTAGGGAGTTCCAGCTCAACCTGATGACCCACCTCAAGAAGATAGGTGTTGGCAAGGTGGTGACCTGCATACCGGCCGGCGAGCCCGCCAGGACCCAGGACGTCACCGAAGGCGAGTTTATACAGATCGGCAAGGCGGTGTGGAGGCTCTACTTCAACCGCTGGCTCAGGGTCTCCACGCCCACCTGGCTGGCCAAGTACCTCCAGCAGCCCGCACGGCTGCCCCAGCCCATCGAGCCCCGCGAGAGGGCGCGATCCAGAACGTAGAAGCCAGCCGAGCTTGCCGACCAACTAGCGAGGTTACCAGGCGGCGGGGCTGTGGCCCCGCCGCCTCACCCGCTTGATGGCGGGCCGGGCACCCCCGGTGCCGGGCTCTTTGCGGCAGCGCTGCCTCCCAGTTATACTACCTCCGAGCCCCAGCGGGCCACTACTCAACATAAGGTACACCAGATGGCCTCTGGAGCCGCACCCCTCGGCCGTAGGGTACCCCGCCAAAGCAGGCCCTCGTGGTGCGGGTACCATCCTGGTGGTGCCTAGCGGGAGGATCATCATGATCTACGACATGCGCATCTACGACCTGAAGCCCGGCGCCGTGCCGGAGTACATGGCGGCGGTCAAGGAGATCGCCCTGCCCGTCCGCCAGGAGTACGGTGTCAAGCTAGCCGGTTTCTATTATACCGAGGTGGGCGTGCTTAACCGGGTGGTGCACATCTGGGCCTACAGGGACATGGCCCACCTGGAGCAGGCCAGACAGGCCTCCTCCCAGGACCCCCGGTGGGTGAAGGAGTTCCTTCCCCGGGTGCGCCCCCTCATCGTGCGGCAGGAGGACCACCTGGTCAGGGCCGCTGATTTCTCGCCCCAGCCGGCTTAGCCCCCGCCCCCGCCCTTTGGGAACACCCAACAAGCCAGCGCCTAGAGGCAACGGCCGCCGGGACGCAAGGCCTGGCAGACCGTCCATGGGGATTGTGCCGTCTCTTGTGATTTGACATAACGTTACAGTGGGCCGACAAGACGTGCCTGTACCCCCGCCAGGTGCGTCCATGGTCCTCTCTGGAGGCCAAGGCCGGCCCCAGCGCCCTCGGTGGTGACATAATCACGAGCGGTGCTACTGCCCTCAAGACACAACCCCTCGCCCCCACACTGGCCCATGCCTGCAGCAATAGGACTTTTGGGTCATTGACCCCCCTATGTGGCAAATATATGGTAGAGATGTCTCGTAGAATTTAGCCCGCCGTCTGCCCTGGAGGGCTGGCGACGGCTGGCTCCCCATCACCGCTGCTCGGGAGGCGCTGGTTATGGAACGGAAGCTACTCTGGGGTCGCAAATTTTCCATCGTCAAGAACGGCCTCGCGGAGGAGGAGGTAGCCGAGTTTATCAACAACCTAGGTGACGGCGCCACCATCTGGCTCGCCCAGCAGGAGCACCTGGCCAAGTTGAAGGAGATGGCCAGCCAGATGGAGGCCATGGTGGCCGAGGCCCACGCCGTCACCCAGCAACTGAGGGAAGACTCGGCTCGGCAGGCTGAGCAGGAGAAGGCCGAAATCCTCCGCAAGGCTGAGGAGCAGGCCCGCTCCCTGGTCACCCAGGCCGAGGACATGGCCCGCTCCCTGAGGGAAGAGGCCCAGCAGATGGCCACCACGGCCAGGCTCAAGGCAGAGGCCGAGGCCAAGGCCCTCAAGGAGCAGGCCGAAGCCGCTGCCGCCGCCACCCTGGAGGAGGCCGAGGCCGTTAAAAAGGCGGCCCTGGCCGAGGCCGAGGAGATAGTGCAAAGGGCCCAGGAAAGGGCCGCGGCCATGGAGGAGCAGGCCAAGACCCTAAAGGAGCAGGCCGAGGCCGTCACCAGGACAGCCGCCGAGCAGGCGGAGAAGATTATCGAGGGTGCAGAGGAGAGGGCTAAGGCCATCGAGCAGGAGGCCAAGACCCTCCGTGAGCAGGCGGAGAACGCCACCAAGAGCGCAGCCGAACAGGCGGAGCGCATCGTCCAAGCTGCCGAGGAGAAGGCTAAAGAGATCGAGGAGGAGGCTCAGGAGATCAAGGGCCAGGCCGAGGCTGCCACCAGGACTGCCAAGGAGCAGGCCGAGAAGATCATCGCCGCCGCCGAGGAG
>DAOUBE010000347.1:0-5486 GCA_034432835.1 Dehalococcoidia bacterium
AAAAGATATCCCAGGGATATAAGTACGGCTTCGTCACCGAGGTGGAGGCCGAGAAGGCGCCCCCCGGGCTCAACGAGGAGACCATACGGTTCATCTGGGAGAAGAAGAAAGAGCCCGACTGGATGCTCCAGTGGCGCCTCAAGGCCTATCGCCACTTCATGTCCCTGCTGGAGAAGGAGCAGTTCCCCAAGTGGGCCCACATCAAGCATGAGCCCATCGACTTCCAGAAGATCGTCTATTACTCGGCGCCCAAGCCCAAGAAGGTCCTCAAGAGTCTGGACGAGGTTGACCCGGAGATCCTGAAGACCTATGAGAAGCTGGGCATCCCCCTGGAGGAGCAGAAGCGCCTGGCTGGGGTGGCCGTGGACGCCGTCTTCGACAGCGTCTCCGTGGTCACCACCTTCAAGGAGGAGCTGGCCAAGCGGGGCATCATCTTCTGCTCCATGTCCGAGGCCATCCGGGAGCACCCCGAACTGGTCCAGAAGTACCTGGGCTCGGTGGTGCCCTACTCCGACAACTTCTACGCCGCCCTGAACTCGGCGGTCTTCTCGGACGGCTCCTTCGTGTATGTGCCCAAGGGCGTCCGCTGCCCCTTCGAACTCACCACCTACTTCCGCATCAACACCCAGGAGTCGGGCCAGTTTGAGCGCACCCTCATCATCGCCGAGGAGGGCGCCTATGTCAGCTACCTGGAGGGCTGCAGCGCCCCCATGTACGACACCAACCAGCTCCACGCCGCCGTGGTGGAGCTCATAGCCATGGACAAAGCCGAGATCAAGTACTCCACCATCCAGAACTGGTACCCCGGGGACGAGTACGGCCGCGGGGGTATCTACAACTTCGTCACCAAGCGCGGTAAGTGCGCCGGCAGGAACTCTAAAATCTCCTGGACCCAGGTGGAGACCGGCGCCGCCATCACTTGGAAGTACCCCAGCGTCATCCTCCAGGGGGACAACTCCGTGGGCGAGTTCTACTCCGTGGCCCTGACCAAGGGCTACCAGCAGGCCGACACGGGCACCAAGATGACCCACATCGGCAAGAACACCCGCAGCAAGATCGTGGCCAAGAGCATCACCGCCCAGCACGGCCAGAACACCTACCGCGGGCTGGTGAAGGTGCTCCCCAGCGCCGACAACGCCCGCAACTTCTCCCAGTGCGACACCCTCCTTATCGGCAACCAGTGCGGGGGACACACCACCCCCTACGTGGAGGTGCGCAACAACACCGCCCATCTGGAGCACGAGGCCTTCACCTCCAGGGTGAGCGAGGAGCAGCTCTTCTACTGCAACCAGCGGGGCATGAACATCGAGGAGGCCAACGCCCTCATAATCAACGGCTTTTGCAAGGAGGTCTTCAAGCAGCTTCCCTTCGAGTTCGCTGTGGAGGCGACCAGGCTCCTGGAGGCCAACCTGGAAGGTACCGTAGGATAAGGAGCGAGCAGGGTCACATGCTAGAGATACGAGACCTTTACGCCAGCGTCGGCGACAAGCCCATACTGAAGGGCGTGAACCTCACCATCAAGGCGGGGGAGCTTCACGCCATCATGGGCCCCAACGGGTCGGGAAAGAGCACCCTGGCCTACGTACTGGCCGGCCACCCCAACTACACCGCCACCTCGGGCACCGTGCTCTTCCAGGGGAGGGACCTGCTGGCCATGGCGCCGGAGGACCGGGCCAGGGCCGGACTGTTCCTCTCCTTCCAGCATCCCGTGGAGATACCAGGCGTCCGCCTGGACCAGTTCCTGCGAGCAGGCTACAACGCCATCCGCAAGGCCCGGGGTGAGGAGGAGCTGGACCCCATCAAGTTCGACCGCTACCTGACCAGGAAGGTCAAGGAGATCGGCCTGGACCCGGGCCTCATCCGCCGCAACGTCAACGAGGGTTTCTCCGGCGGCGAGCGCAAACGCAACGAGGTCCTTCAGATGGCGGTGCTGGAGCCCCTGCTCTCCATCCTGGACGAGCCGGACTCGGGCCTGGATATCGACGCCGTGCGCCAGGTGGCCGAGGGCATCAACCGCCTCCGGGACCCCCAGCGGGCCATGATCCTCATCACCCATTACCAGCGCATCCTCAACTACGTGGTCCCCGACTACGTCCATGTCTTCGTGGACGGGCGCGTGGTGCAGTCGGGGGACAAGGAGCTGGCCCTCCAGATCGAGGCCGAGGGCTACGACAGGTTTGAGGAGATGGCCGGGGTAGCCCGGTCCGGCTCCTAGCGGAGGCGGGGACAGCGGACAAGACAGCCCCTCTTCCTGGGGTGAGGGTAGAAACCGCCGAACTCGTCCGGCGGTACAGGCCCTGTGGACGACTCCCTCCACAAGAGGACCGGAGAGGGTACTCCACCTAGCAGGGAAAAGGCAAGTAGAGGCAAAGACCAAAGATGGCACAGCAGGTAGCGGAAAGAACGGAAAAAGAGAGGTACATCGCCGCCTTCCGAGCCCTGGAGCGAGACGGCTTCGCCGGCGACCCCACCTGGGTACGTGAGCTGCGCCGGGCTGCCATAGCCCGTTTCGACCATTTGGGGTTCCCCATCGCCCGCCGGGGCAATGAGGAGTGGAAGTACACCGACATCCGGCCCCTGGCTCGGGCACCCTTGGAGACGGTGGTGGCGGGCCGGCCAGCCCAGGTATCCAGACGGGACCTGGAGCCCTTCACCTTCGGCGAGGCCAGGTGGCACCGCATCGTCTTCGTCAATTGGGCCTACTCGCCGGAGCTGTCCTCCCTCCGGTCCCTGCCAGCCGGGGTCAGCGTTATGAGCCTGGCTGAGGCCATGATGGCCAAGGCCGACGTGTTGGAGAAGCACCTGGGCAAGCACGTGCCCTTCCAGGAGAACCCCTTTGTGGCCCTGAACACCGCCTTCGTGCACCAGGGGGCCCTGGTCCACGTCCCTGCCGGCGCCGTGGTGGAGCAGCCGGTCCATATCCTGTTCCTGTACACGACGGAGGCCCGGGACACGGCCAGCCACCCTCGAGTGCTTATAGTCACGGAACGGGGCAGCCAGGCGACCATCATCCAGACCTACGGCGCCTTGGCTGACGTCCGCTACTTCACCAACGCCGTCACCGAGGCCGTCATAGGCCCTGGCGCCGTGGTGCGCCACTACACCCTCCAGCGGCAGAGCCACCAGGCCTACCACATCCATAACTGCCACGTGGTGCACCTGCGGGACTGTAATTTCTCGTCGGTGAACATCGACCTGGGCGGGGGCCTGGTGAGGAACAACCTCTATGCCCAGATGGCCGAAGAGGGCCCTTCGGCCCTGCTCAACGGCCTGTACATGGTCACCGGCACCCAGCACGTGGACAACCAGGTCATCATCGACAACGAGAAGGGCCACACCACAGCCAACGAGTTGTATAAGGGGGTCCTGGACCAGAAGGCCCGCTCGGTGTTCCACGGCAGCATCATCGTCCGGCCGGGGGCGGCCAAGGTCAACGCCCAGCAGGAGGACAAGAACCTGCTGCTGTCCAAGGAGGCCGAGGCCGACACCAAGCCGGCCTTCTGGATCTACTGTGACGACGTCAAGTGCGGCCACGGCGCCGCCTGTGGGCAGTTGGACGAGAATGCCCTGTATTACTTGAGGAGCCGTGGCCTGGACGAGAAGACGGCCCGGGTCTTTCTCATTCGCGGATTCGTCCGCGAGATAATCGACAGCATCGCCTACGGGCCGCTGCGTGATCACGTGGATGACCTGGTCCAGGATACCCTGAGCCAGTGGCTGGCCCAGAAAGGGTAAAGGAAGGACGCTCATGCTAGACGTCCAGCGAATCCGCTCTGACTTCCCCGTGCTCTCCCGCACGGTCCACGGCAAGCCCTTGGTTTACCTGGACAACGCCGCCACCAGCCAGAAGCCGCGCCAGGTGATCCAGGCCCTGGTGGACTACTACGAGCAGTACAACTCCAACGTCCACCGCGCTGTCCACGCCTTGGGCGAGGAGGCCACCGCCAGGTATGAGGAGGCCCGGGAGAAGGTAGCACGCTTCATCGGCGCCTCCAACCCTGCTACCATCATCTTCACCCGCAACACCACCGAGTCCATCAACCTGGTGGCCCGCACCTGGGCCAGGGCCACCCTCAAGCCCGGCGACGAGATACTCACCACGGAGATGGAGCACCACAGCAACCTGGTGCCCTGGCAGGCAGTGACCCAGGAGACAGGGGCGAGCCTGCGGTTCATCCCTGTGGCCCCCGAGGGCGTTTTGGATCTGTCTGACATGGACAGGCTGTTGACGGAGCGCACCCGGCTCCTGGCCATAACCCAGATGTCCAACGTGCTGGGCACTATCAACCCCGTGGCGGAGCTGGCCCGCAAGGCCCACCAGGTGGGCGCCCTGGTGCTGGTGGACGGCGCCCAGGGGGTGCCCCATGTGCCCACCAACGTGCAGGAGATAGACTGCGACTTCCTGGCCTTCTCCGGCCACAAGATGCTGGGGCCCACGGGCATTGGGGTACTTTACGTCCGGCAGACGGTGCTGGAGCAGATGGACCCCTTCCTGAGGGGCGGCGAGATGGTGCGGGAGGTGCGCTTCGACCGGGCCACGTGGAACGATCTCCCCTATCGGTTCGAGGCTGGGACGCCCAACATCGCCGACGCCATCGCCCTGGGGGCGGCCATCGACTACCTTCAGGCCCTGGGCATGGAGAATGTGCGCCAGCACGAGATGCGGCTTACACGGTACGCCCTGGACGCCTTCCGGGTGCTGGAGGATGTGACCGTCTTCGGGCCCCAGGACGTAACTGTCCGCGGGGGAGTGCTCTCCTTCTACCACGAGGGGCTGCACCCCCACGACATCGGTACCTTCCTGGACCGCGAGGGCATCGCTGTCAGGGCGGGCCACCACTGTGCCATGCCGCTGGTGCGTTTCAAGCTGGGTGTTCCCGCCACCGCCCGGGCCAGCTTCTACCTCTACAACACCGAGGAAGAGGTGGACTGCCTGGTCAACGCCCTGAAGAAGGCCATGCGCTTCTTTGGCCTGGTGGGAGAGAAACCTCCCCGGGGTCGGGCCTAGCGCCTCCCCCGACAAGGCCCCAGGTGCGCTGGGGCTGGCCCTTCCCCTCTGCCAGTCAGCCGCCAGCTCTGAGAGTGAATTCCTCACGCTGACCCCTGCGAGTCCCTTTTTGTTTACCCCTAACTTTGGCAAGCTCCGCCCTGGCCCCAAGGGAAGGAATGCCGCGAGGACTTGCCCTGCCCGAGGATGGGTGGGCGAGATGAACAACGTCCCTTCTTGGGTGTGACGAGGGGCAGGTAGCGTGGGCTAGAGGCCCTTGGTCTAGACCCCCGTAGTCCCCCGTTGGTAAGGGAAACCCTCTGGAGGGCACGTACCGCCGAAGGAATTAGGCGGCTTGGGGACCCTCACCCTAACTATCTCCCAAAGTGGGAGCGGGCAGGGCTCGCCCTGCGGGGGGGACAGGGGGTGAGGCCAGGCGTGCAGGGGACTCCGTCCCCTGCCGGGGGTGCGGGGGTGTCCCCAGAAAACCCATCGAGGG
>DAOUBE010000348.1:0-4862 GCA_034432835.1 Dehalococcoidia bacterium
GGAGGGTGTGGTGGTGGCGGCAGGGGAAGGGGAGGGGTTGAGGGTGGGGGTAGGAGTGGGGGTGGCGGTGGAGCGCAGGCGGCAGCCCACCAGTGTTATCAGCAGGAGGGCCAACACCAGGAGGGCTCCCAGCGGGAGCACCCTGGACCCTTCCACCCTTCTCGTCTTCACTTCGCAAGCCACATATCTAGTCTGGTGCAGCCACAGAGGGGCTGGCCCCAGAGGTCTTTTATCCAGTGTGAAGGGGAAGTGGGCTAATTGCAAGGCCCTGAGGAGGGCCTGAGCGGGGAACTGCGGCGGTGCTCTAGGGCAGCACGTGGATGAGGGGCCCGCCGCTGGGGATGAGCTCGCCGATGACGGCGCCGGTCACGTGCCTGGACTGCAGCTCCAGCAGGAGGGCCTGGAGCCTGGGCTGGGGCACCGCTATGAGGAGGCCGCCGGAGGTCTGGGCGTCGCACAGGACGGTCTGGGCATCCCCGGAGATGCTGGGGTCCCACTGGACGACCTTGGCCATGGACTCCATGTTACGGCGGGTGCCACCGGGGGCGATGCCACGCGCTACCAGGTCCCAGGTGCCGGGCAGAACGGGCACCCGGGACAGGAACACGCGGGCGGTCACGCCGCTGGCCCTGGCCATGCCGGCCAGGTGCCCCAGTAGTCCAAAGCCGGTGATGTCGGTGCAGGCGTTGACCCCCACCTTCATCATGGCCTCGCAGGCGTCCCGGTTCAGGGTGCTCATGGTGGTGATGGCCTCCTGGAGCACTATGGGGGAGGCGGCGTCCTGCTTGCCGGCGGTGGTGATGATGCCGGTGCCGATGGGCTTGGTGAGGACCAGGGCGTCGCCCGGGCGGGCCCCGGCATTGGTCACCTGTTTGCCCGGCTCCACAGTGCCGATGACGGCCAGGCCGTACTTGGGCTCGGCGTCGTCCACGGTGTGGCCGCCCACCAGGAGGCAGCCAGCCTCTCTGGCTTTCTCGTAGCCGCCCCGGAGAATGTCCACCATGATCTCACGAGGGAGGCCCATGGGAAAGCTCATAAGGTTCAGGGCCAGGAGGGGCCGCCCCCCCATGGCGTACACGTCGCTCAGGGAGTTGGCCGCAGCGATAGCTCCGTAGGAGTAGGCGTCGTCCACGATGGGCGGGAAGTAGTCCACGGTGAAAACAAGGGCCGTGTCCTCTCCCAGCCGGTAGACGGCGGCGTCGTCCCCGGTCTCCACCCCTACCAGGAGGTTGGGGTCTGCGGTGACAGGTAGCTGACGCAGGACCTGCGCCAGGTCTTCTGGACCGAACTTAGCAGCTCAACCAGCGCAGTGGGCCAGGCTGGTCAGCCGGACCTTCTCTGTCTGCATTTCCCTTTCCCAGGTATGAATTAGAGCTTAATTATAGCATAAGCAAATGTTAAACCAACCGCGACTACGCGCGGGGGTACTGTATGCATGGCCTTAGTATCCCCTGGGGTGCTGTTTACTTAAGGTGGGTGAACTCCCCTGGCCCCTTATACTTCCCCTTCTCGGAGGGACAGGGAGACGTGGCAGCCCCACCAGGAGTAAGCAGTGCTGGTGGGTGCCCACTCCTGTCACCCTGAGGACGGCGAAGGGCTAACTCAGCCTTAGCCGCCGGTTGACTTCTGGAGCAGCAGGAAGAACTCGCGGTTCCCGGCGTCGCCCAGTATGGGGGATGGGGTGAGGTTGCGGAAGCGGAAGCCCTGGTTGACGGCCCAGGCGATGATCCGGCCCAGAACAGCGGCGTGGATGACGGGGTCACGGACCACGCCGCCCCTGCCCACCTCCTCTCGCCGGGCCTCGAACTGGGGCTTGACCAACACGATGATGTAGCCCCCAGGCTTCAGGTGTTCGGCCACCGAGGGCAAGACCAAGGTGACGGAGATGAAGGAGACGTCCATGGTGACCAGGTCCACCAGTTCAGGGAGCTGGAAGGGGTAGCGGGCGTTGACCCCCTCCATGACCACCACCCGGGGGTCCTGGCGGAGCTTGTAGTGGAGCTGGCCGTGGCCCACGTCCAGGGCGTAGACCTTGCGGGCGCCACGCTGGAGGAGGCAGTGGGTGAAGCCGCCGGTGGAGGCCCCCACGTCCAGGGCCACCATGCCAGAGGGGCACAGGCCAAAGGTGTCCAGGGCGTGGGCCAGCTTCAACCCGCCCCTGCTCACGTAGGGGAGGCTCTCGCGCACCTCCAGGGGGGTATCTGAGGGGAGCAGGGCGCCAGGCTTGGTCACCTTCTGGCCGGAGGCGTACACAACGCCGGCCATAATCAGGGCCTGGGCCTTTTCCCGGCTTTCGGCCAGGCCCCGCTCTACCAGGAGCAGGTCTGCACGCCGCTTTCTGGTCCTGTTCATGGCATCCTTTGTGGCCCTGCAGTGGGTTCACCCTGCACCCGCTTTCGGGCAGCAAGATAGAGCCTTGTTTGACCTACCCACCCGCTATCGTAGTCCTTAGGAAGGGATTCCTGGCGGGGGACAGAGTCCCCTACACCCCTGGGAATCCCTGGAACGGTGGCAGGGATGGGTGCTGGGGCAGCGGGCCCCGCTACGACACCCTTTGGGGGGTATGGGCCACCGGTCATAAGCAAACAGTAGCTGACTCTCCTTTAAATTGACACTCGTATTAAGCTTGAATTATAATCCTGCTAAATAGAAAGGTCAGAGAGATGCCCAAGCGAACGTACCAACCGAAGAAGCGCCACCGCCAGCGGGTCCACGGGTTTATGGCACGGATGAGCACTCGCAGCGGGCGGCTTGTCCTGAAACGACGTCGGTTCAAGGGTAGGCATAAGCTGGCCGTGTAGCTCTGCTGACCAATGCAAAGGCAGCTACGCCTGACCAGCAGTAGATTATTCTCTAAAGTCCAGAAAGAAGGCCGGGGATTATCCAACGAGCTTCTGGTTTTGAAGGCCTGCCCCAACGGTCTTGCCTGGAGCAGGTCTGGTTTTTCTGTGGCAAAAAAGGTCGGATCGGCGGTGGTCAGAAACAAAGTGAAACGTCGTTTGAGGGCGATTATACAGCATTCCCATGTCATACCCGGGTGGGACCTTGTCTTCATAGTGCGGCCAAAGGCAGCGGGGGCGGACTACTGGGAGTTGAAGCGGGCGGTGGAGGACTTGCTGAGGCGGGCCAGACTGGCCCGGCCTGAGGTCGGCCAGGGGGAGGAGAGGAGATGAAGCGGTTGGCCCTTGGCTTCCTGACTCTCTATCAGCGGGCCATCTCGCCCTATCTCCCTTCCCAGTGCCGCTACTACCCTACCTGCTCCCAATACTCCAAAGAGGCCATTGAGAAGTACGGCCTGGGGAAAGGCACCTGGCTCACCCTGAGACGTCTGGGACGCTGTCACCCTCTAGGAGGGAGAGGCTACGATCCCGTTCCTTAACTGGACTAGCTGGCGCAGCTCCTCGCCCAGCGGCAGCCCTGGGGGAGGGATCGCCGTTCCTCAAAGGCCGTCTAGCCACAGCAGGGGCATATCTTCCCTTGCGCTTCTGGTGGTCCTCTCAGCCTTGGTTATAGTCATACTGGCGGGCTGCACGGCTAGGCAGATCACCACGGTCCCCGGCTGGTCCGGTGTGTCTCTGGTACAGGACCAGGTCTTCATCGGCTCTATGGAGGGGGAGGTGATCGTGGTGAGGGCCCAGGACGGCTCGGTCCTGTGGCGCTTCGCGCCACAGCAGAACCAGGGAGGCGTCGTTTACGGGCAGCCTACCGTCGCCCAGGGTAGCGTCTTTGTGGGCCTGTACTCCCAGAGCGGAAGGACGCAGACAGGCCGGGTGTTCGCCCTGGCCCAAGACACGGGGGATGTGCGGTGGCAGCAGGTGACCGGCGGTGCCGTGGTGGGAGGCCCCACGGTGGCGGGAGACCTGGTGGTGGTAGGGTCCGCCGACGGCGTGGTCCAGGCCTTTCACATCGCTGACGGCTCCGTGGCCTGGCGGACGCCCATCAACGGCAAGGTCTGGTCTGGCCCCGCCGTGAGCGGGGACTCGGTCTTTGTCGGCTCTCTGGACCACGGGGTGTACGCCCTGGACCTGTCCGATGGCTCGAAGAAGTGGACCTTCGAGACCAAGGGCGGTGTGGTGGCCAGGCCCCTGGTGGTGGGGGGCATGGTGGTGGTGGGCTCCTTCGACCGCAATCTGTACGCCCTGGATGCGGCCACGGGGGAGCTGCGGTGGTCGTTCCAGGGCGGGAACTGGTTCTGGGCTTCGCCCGTAACCGACGGCACCAACATCTACGCCGCCTGCATGGACGGCAAGCTGTATGCGCTGGACATGGAGGGGAGGCCTATCTGGAGCGAGCCCTTCGATGCTGGGGACCCCATCGTCTCCACACCGGTGCTGCTGGGGGACCGCATTCTGGTGGCCTCGGACTCAGACAGAGGGAGGATACACCTGGTATCCTTGAGGAACGGGACCCAGGAGTGGTTCTACGACCTGGGAGCCCGGGTGAGGGCCGACCTGGTGGGACAGGATTCCTTGGCGATAGTATCCACTCTTGAACACCAGGTGAAGGCCATAGAGGTCCGTAGAGCGGAACGCTGGAGTCTGCCGACTAAGGGATAGTGGATTTTGGATGCGATAGCTTCTCTCTGGAACGAGATCATCGTCAGGCCGATGCTAAACGGCCTGATCCTGCTTTACCTTGGGCTGTTCCACAACATGGGGTTGAGTATCCTGGGGCTGACTCTGCTGGTGCGGCTGGTGACCATGCCGCTGACCCTGAAGCAGATCCGGCAGACCCAGGCCCTGACGGCTATACAGCCCAAGCTGAAGGAGCTTCAGCAGAAGTACGCCAAGGACCGCCAGAAGCTGGCCCAGGAGACCATGGCGCTATACAGGAACGCGGGGGTGAGCCCCCTGGGATGCCTT
>DAOUBE010000349.1:0-2369 GCA_034432835.1 Dehalococcoidia bacterium
GGGGAGCCTCGAGGGGGTTGCAGGGGCGGGACATCCACAAGCCGGATAGCTTCCAGTGACAGGGAGCCGGGCCAGGCTGGGGGCCGCTGGCTACTGGCAGGGCTGGCGACGCTGTGCTATCCTTGCCTGCGGATACCTAGCACTGGACAGGAGGTAGTGCCATGGCGACCATTGTCGAACGATACATGCAGAAGTTCAGAAAGTCTGGAGAGCTTTTCCAGAAGGGCAAGGACCTGATACCGGGAGGCGGCCACCAGTCCCGGACGGTGAAGCCCTTCCCGGTGTACGTGGAACGCGGCCAGGGCGCCTTGAAGTGGGACGTGGACGGCAACGAGCTGGTGGACTACATGATGGGCTACGGCGCCCTCATCCTGGGCCACGCCCACCCCAAGGTGAACGAGGCCGTGGCCAGGCGGCTGGCCCAGGGTACCCACATGGGCACGGCTACCCCCCTGGAGCTTCGCTGGGCGGAGCTGGTCAAGGGCCTTATCCCTTCGGCGGAGCGGGTGCGTTTCACCGCCTCGGGCACCGAGGCTACCTTACTGGCCCTGCGCCTGGCCCGTAACTTCACCGGCAAGAAGAAGGTGGTGAAGTTCTGGGAGCACTTCCACGGCTGGCACGACTACCTGTCGCCGGTGTCGGGCATCAACACCCAGGTGGGTATACCCCAAGAGACCCTGTCCACCGTCGTCATCATCAGGCCTGACATCGACGAGCTCAAGCGACTGCTGGAGCGGGACAAGGAGATAGCCGCCGTCATCATGGAGCCCACCGGGGGCCACTGGGGCCAGTACCCGCTGCCCAACCCGGGGTTCCTGCACCAGGTGCGGGAGCTGACGGCTAAGCACGGTGTAGTGATGATTATGGACGAGGTGATCTGCGGCTTCCGCATCTCCAAGAACGGTGCCCAGGGCCGGTTCAACGTCAAGCCCGACCTGACTACCATGGCCAAGATAGTGGCGGGCGGGCTGCCCGGCGGGGCCGTGGCGGGCAAGGCCGAGATCATGGACCTTATGGCCGCGGACAGCGACCGGCGCATGGCCCATCCGGGCACCTTCAACGGCAACCCCCTTTCGGCCACGGCGGGCATCGCCGCCCTGGAGGTCATCTCCAGCGAGCCCATCAACCAGCGGGCCGACGCTATGGCGGCGCGGCTGAAGAGGGGCCTTCAGGAGGTCATGGACCGCATGGAGGTGACGGGCCATGCCCACGGCATCGCCTCCATAGTGCACGTCGCCCTGGGCGTGGAGTGCGACTGCGGTGGGGATATCTGCACGCTGCCACATTCGGCGCTGGAGAAGGCCACCGGGCCTCAACACTCGGGCCCTCTGAAGCTGGCCATGCTGAACGAGGGTGTGGACATGATGGGAGGTATCGGCTTCATGGTTTCGGCGGCCCACCGGGAGCAGGACATAGACAGGACAGTGGAGGCCTTCGAGCGGGCGCTGGGCGCCCTGCGTGAGGAGGGAGTTGTCTGAGGGGATAGTTTTAGCAGCGTCTTGAGGGAGCGGGCCGTCCGGTCACGACGTGACGCCTGGCCGGATGGCCCCTTTGTATTGGCCCCAGGCCATGGCGGACAGATAGCTGGCAGGTGGGGCCAAGGTTAACAGTTTTTAACTTATCCTGGCAATCATATAACAGGCCTTTAGCAAACCCGAGGCTGACCTCAGGAGGTGCACCTTGAGCATCGGGACATTGCAGGAACGAATAGGTTTACTGGTGGTGGGGGGTTCGCCGCAGCTCCACAGCGGGCTGAGGGAGGTGGCCAGCCAGGTGAAGGACATCCGATGGATGGAGTCGGCCTACCACCTGGAGGAGGCCCTGGAGAGGGTGGCCTCCCGCCCACCCCAGGTGCTGCTTCTGGAGCTGAGGCTGCCAGGGATAAGGGAGTACGAGATGGTGAGGAGGCTGAGGCAGACCTCCATGCCCCCCGCCATCATAGCCCTCACCCCCACCATAGATGACAACTACCTGTACCTGGCCATATCCCTTGGGGCGGCGGCCTGCCTTCCCCTGGACACCCCTCCCGAGTTCCTGGTGAGCACCATAAGGAGGGTAAACCAGGGGGAGCAGCCCATCCAGTACACCCTACTGAACAACATGCATGTGGCCTCCCAGGTGCTCCAGAGGCTGCAGGAGCTGCCTCCCCTGCCCTCCACGGGCCAGGCACCCTCCTCCCCCCTGTCCAAGAGGGAGCTGGAGATAATCAAGGCCATCGCCCAGGGCTACTCCAACAAGGAGATAGCCCACCTGTTGAACATCCAGGAGCAGACGGTGAAGAACCACGTCTCCTCGGTGCTCAGGAAGCTGGATGCCAATGACAGGGCCCATGCCGCCGTCATGGCCCTCCGCAACGGCTGGATATCCCT
>DAOUBE010000350.1:0-6108 GCA_034432835.1 Dehalococcoidia bacterium
CTCCAGTGGGACGAGGCTAAGGACTTGCTCTAGGGACTCTGTCCCCTGCACCCCCGGGTCCTCCCAGTCCCCGGCGTCTATGACGACGTTGGCCAGACTCCTAGCAGGGGAGAATCTCCTGCACCCCCGATATTCCGTGGTTGGACGAGGAGGACTTCCTCAGGGGTTGTGTCTCCTGCACCACTGGGGACTCCCACCTAGCGTACCGCCTGCTTAGGGGGAGACCCTCTCTCCCCTGCACCCCTGACACCCGCCAGAGTGGGCCAAATTTCAGGCCTCATCAAGGAGCAGAGATATAAGGCCAGCCCCTCTACCCTCGGCCTCCCCCATTGGCTCGCCGCAGGCCCCGGCTCGAGGCGGCGGTGATCACCACCAGAAGCCCTAGGGCCACCAGCACTATCGCCCCACCGGCGGCCAAGTCCTGATAGTAGGATATGGTCAGACCCACGAGCACGCTGGCCACCCCCAGAAGGACCGAGGCCGCCAGGGTGGCCCGGAACCCCCAGCGCAACTGCAAGCTGGCCAGGACCGGGAACACTATGAGGGCCCCCACCAGCAGCGCCCCTACCACCCGCATGGCCAGGGTCACCGTCACTCCAGTGAGCACCGCCAGAAGAAGATTCACCCGGCCCAGGGGCACGCCGCTGACCGCCGCCAGCTCGGGATCGAAGGTGGACCTCACCAGCTCGCCGTAAAACAGGCCCACCAGCACCAGCACCACCGCACCCAAGGCCACCGTGGCCCACACATCGCTCTGCCCCACCGTGGACACGCTGCCGAAGAGGAAGCCGAACAGGTCCACGTTGAAACCCCGGCCCAGGCTGACCAGGACCACCGTCAGGGCCAGGGCGGAGTACAGTATCAGCGCCAGGGCGGTGTCCCCCTCTAGTCGCCGTGATGCCCTCAGCCGCTCCAGGGCCAGGGCCGCCGCCGCCGAGGCTACCACCGCCACGGCCACCGGGAAGCGGCCCAGGAACAGCCCGATGGCGGCGCCAGCCAGGGCCACATGGGCCAGGGTCTCGGCGATGAGGGACAGTCGGCGCAGCACGAGGAAGGTGCCCAGCAGGGGACAGATGACCCCTATGATGCCCCCTGCCACGAAGGCCCGCACTACAAACCCGTACTGAAATATCTCTGGCATGGCCCCATCACTCGTGCCTGTGGATGACCACGTCCACGGCGTGGCCGTACAGGCGGGCCAGGTCCCGGTCCGTCACCTCCTGGGCCGGGCCATGGAACAGCAGCCGTCGGTTTATGCACGCCACCTTGGTGGCCTCGTGGAGCACCACACCGATGTCGTGGGAGACCAGCACCACCGTCACCCTCTGCTCCTGCCGGAGGCGCCGCAGGAGCGAATAGAACTGCTCCTGGCCAGCCATGTCCAGGCCGGAGGTGGGCTCGTCCAGTATAAGCACCTCCGGGCGGTGTACCAGGGCCCGGGCCAGGAGCACCCGCTGCTGCTGGCCGCCCGACAGCTCGTTGATGAGCCGGTCCCGGAGCTCCCACATCTCCACGGTACGCAGGGCCTGCTCCACCGCCCCGGACAGGTCCCTTCGGAAGAGGGCCAGCGGGTCCATGCCCCGGTACTGGCCGTAGGAGACCACCTCCCCCACCGTGGCCGGGAAGCGCACTTTAAAGGCGCTGGCCGACTGGGGTACGTAGCCCAGGCGCCACCACTGTCGGAAGTGCTGCACCTCCTGTCCAAACAGTAGGACACGGCCCTGCTGGGGGCGCACCAGCCCCAGGGCCAGCTTCACCAGGGTGGTCTTGCCGCTGCCGTTGGGCCCGATGAGGGCCACAAAGTCGCCCCGCTGGACGGAGAAGGAGACCTGCTCCACCGCTAGGGTGGCCCCGTAGCTGAAGCTGACGCTGTCGAAGGTGATGACCGGTGTGTCCCCATTGGGCGCTATCGACATGCCAGCGCCGTCCTCAGATTAGCCAGGTTTTGCCGCATGATACTGAAATAGTCCTGCCCGGCCTGTAGCTCCTCCGGGGTCAGCCCCTCCAGAGGGTTCAGCACCAAGGTCTGGGCACCCACCTCCCGGGCGATGGTCTCGGCCACTCGGGGACTCACCAGGGTCTCGAAGAAGATGTGGGTGGCCCCCACAGCCCGCACCTGTTCCACTATCTCCCTCAGCCGCGCCGGGCTGGGCTCCACGTCGGGAGAGAGGCCGGAGATGGCGAGCTGGTGGATACCGTAGCGGTTGGTCAGGTAGCCAAAGGCGGCGTGGGAGACCACAATGGTGTCCCGCTGGCAAGAGGCCAGCCCCTGGGCCATCTCCCGGTCCAGAAGCTCCAGCTCTTCCTTGAGGGAAGCCAGGTTGGCTGCGTAAGTCGCCTCCCCCGCCGGGTCTGCCTGGGCCAGGGCCTGCTTCACCTTCTCCCCCTGCTGGGCGTAGCGGAGGGGGTCCAGCCACACGTGGGGGTCCAGCCCGCCCTCCAGGTGCTCCACCGTGTCATCCTGGTGGAGGGCGGCGTCAGGCAGGGCGTGCAGCCCCAGGCCCTGGCTGGCCTCCACCACCACAGGCCCCTCTTCGGGCAGCTCCGAGGCCACCCGCTCAGCCCACGGCTCGAAGCCGGCGCCGTTGTAGATGAACACTTGGGCTCGCTGTATGGAGGCCAGGTCCGCCGGCGAGGGCTCCCAGGTGTGGGGCTCCGAGCCAGGGGGTGTCAGGTTGGTCACGCTGACCCTCTCGCCGCCGATGCGCCGGGCCAGGTATTCCAGGGGATAGACCGTGGTGATGACCGAAATCTGGCCCGAGGGGATGGGCCCGCCGGCGTCGGTGGCACAGGCCGCGGCCCCCAGGGCCAGGAGAGCACCCCCAAGAATGAACAAGGCCAGGGCTGCTCCCCGGCCGGAGTTTTTGATACTATGTATCATTGTTGCCAGACAGCACCCCTTAACAGTACGCCCTTTGTGGAAAGTCACCGGTTACCCTGGCCGGCGCAGTCCTGGCAGTGGATGTACAGCTCTATGCGGTGCCCCACTATCTCGCCCGGGATATCCAGGCTCAAAGCACGCAGCAGCCGCTCCACGGTGGAGTCACGGAACTCGCCCACGGCGCCGCACTTGATGCACACGGTGTGGTGATGGTGCTCCACCCGGGCCAGGCTGTAGCGGGGGGCGCCATCGGGCAGGGCCAGCTTGCACAGTAGGCCCGCCCCCAGAAGCAGCTTCAGGGTCCTGTACACCGTGGCCCGCCCCACCGTGGGAAGCTGCTGGCAGATCTCCTCGGCTGTGAAGCCCTCCTGCTTTTGGCGCAGCAGCCGCACGATCCCCCTGCGGGCCGAGGTTAGGCGGTGGCCGCGGTCCTCCAGCACCGCCAGCAGGTCGGGGGTGGTGGCCTGACGGCTGTCCATGAGACTTGGTATCTTTACGCTCCCTTCTATGGTAGGGCCGGCTCTGTGGACGTAGTGAGACAATATATCATTAATTCCATGGGAACGCAAGCCATATGGGAGGGACTACAGGGGGTCAGTCCCTGCCCAGAACTCCCGCCTTCCCTTGGTGCCCTCGTCCCCCTTCTCCTACCAGTAGCTCGCCGGGCGGTTGGTAGCTGTCATGCCGAGCCCTTGGTACAAGGGCTCGGCATCTGGTGGGGATGGGCCACCTCCCCCCAGATTCTTCCGTCGCTGCGCCCCCTCAGAATGCCCCTTCATCCCCAGGCCCAGGGCGAGGGCCGGGGGGATACACTCATCTGGAGTAAACAGCGCCCCAACAGCATACCAAGACCAAGCAAACAGGACCCCGGATGGCCGTCCATTGACACCCGTGGCCCCGTTAGATACACTTTGGATTGAGCGGGGCATGCTTTGCCAGAGTGCACGCTGCCAAAAACGGCCCTCCATGCTGGCCCGGTCTGATAGCAGTGCACCAGACATGCCGAGGTGGTGGAACTGGTAGACACGCGGTCTTGAGGGGGCCGTGAGCGAAAGCTCGTGTGGGTTCAAGTCCCGCCCTCGGCACCATATAATGTTCTTGGGGCGACGTAGCCAAGAGGCCTAAGGCGGGGGTCTGCAAAACCCCTATCCGGCGGTTCGAATCCGCCCGTCGCCTCCATATTTCTATAAGCCCCTTATATCTACCTCAGGAATATCCCCAGCGTGAAACGAGTCCTCGTCATCGGCTGTGGCGGCTCCGGCAAGTCCACCCTGGCCCGCCATCTGGGATCGCTCCTGGACATCTCCGTCATCCACCTGGACAGCCTGTACTGGCGTCCTGGTTGGGTGGAGACCCCCAGGGAGGAGTGGCGCGCCCTGGTGCAGGACCTGGTGCGAAGGGACTGCTGGATCATGGACGGCAACTACAGCAACACCCTGGACATCCGCCTGCCCGCCGCCGATACGGTGGTGTTCCTGGACTTCCCCCGCCTACTGTGCCTGTGGCGGGTGGTGAAGCGCCGGTGGCAGTACGCAGGCCGCTCCCGCCCAGACATGGCCCCAGGCTGCCCCGAAAGGCTCTCTTGGCAGTTCATCCGATGGATATGGTCCTATCCCGGCCGGCGCCCGGCCATCCTGCGCATGGTCCAGGAGTACGCCCAAGGCAGTCGGGTTTTCCGCCTACGCTCGCCCGCGGAGGTGAAGCGCTTCCTGGAAGGGCTGGAACGGGGCGGAGGCAGCCCGGTCCCTGGGCGGGGGTGATTTTCTAGTTAACAGGGCCCGATGGTCTGTGCCTGGGCCACTCACCGCGTTATGATATATAGCGGGGCCAACACGCCGTCCCCGCGCCGAGGTGGCGAAATGGCAGACGCGGCGGACTTAAAATCCGCTTCCCCGTCAGGGGAGTGTGGGTTCAAATCCCTCCCTCGGCACCAGTCCTACCCCCTTTACCCTCCTTGACCCTCCCTCAAGGCGCCCTTGACCTTCCTTGAGACAAGGCCAGCCCCCTTAGACCTACCCCTTGATTCCCAGGGGCTAAAAATGCCTCAAGAACCTAGAACTGACTCAGGGGGTTGCTTTGAGTTCCAACTGGAAGCGCTGGGCCCTAGTGCTCCTGGCGGTGCACGTCATCGTCTCCACCGCCGTGGCCCTCTTCCTGGCCTTCCGCCCCCTGCCTCTACGCTGACCCGGCCCCGCCGGGCGAGGAGAGCAGCCGGTGCGGTGGCTGAAACGAGCGGCAGCCCTACTGGCCCTGGCCAGCCTGCTGTACTACGGCCAAGGCCCCCTGGGCTTCACCGCCCTGTCTGTCACCACAGGGGGCGACCCTGGGAGCATCGGCACTTCCGG
Organism: Dehalococcoidia bacterium; assembly: GCA_034432835.1. Taxonomy (GTDB): domain Bacteria; phylum Chloroflexota; class Dehalococcoidia; order Lucifugimonadales; family DAOUBE01; genus DAOUBE01. The sequence goes on from DAOUBE010000350.1 coordinate 5,227, forward strand.
CGCCCTGGTGACCCTCTACATCCGGGCACCGTGGGCCTCCCAGCGGCCCGAACTCTCCATCACCGAGCTGGTCCACAGGGTGAAGCCGGCCGTAGTGCGCATCGTCACACCCTCGGGCTCCGCCTCCGGGTTCATTTTCCGGGAGGGCGGCCTGATACTCACCAACCGGCACGTGGTGGAGCCCTACTCGTCGGTGAAAGTGGTGGTGGGCGACAGCCTGACCCTGCACGGGCGCGTCCTGGGTGCCGACCCCTCCCTGGACCTGGCCCTGGTACAGGCCGAGGTGCCCCCAGGCATAACCCCCATACCCCTGGGCCACAGCTCCTCCCTGCAGGTGGGGCAAGAGGTCCTCTCCATCGGCTACCCCCTGGGCCACGTTCTCCAGGGCGAGTCTGCCGTCACCCGGGGCATCTTTTCCGCCCCCCGGGAGATCAACGGTCGGCCCTACCTCCAGACCGATAACCCCACCAACACGGGCAACAGCGGAGGCCCGGTGGTGGACCTGAAGGGCTACGCAGTGGGGGTGACCGCTGCTAAAATAGAGGAGCTGGACGGCAAGATAGTGGAGGGGATCAGCCTCGCCATTCCAGCAGACCTGGTTAGGGAGGCCGTGGAAGCCATCCTGGCACAACACCAGGGGCAGCCCGTCGCACCCTGACCGCATCACCCTGGCCGTGCCCGCCAGTCCCCTTCCTTCCTGGTGGGCCGGTCTGATTCGTCGCGCATTGACAGCCCTAGCGGCATTACCTATCATTGACCCCACGTGTGATAGCGTTTAGAAACCTGACTGACATCGTGCCTCTAGGAGCTTCCCGGCTCCTGCTTGCCCTCGTTATCCTGGCCCTGGTGACGACTGCCTGCTCCCGCCCCACCAACACCCCA
>DAOUBE010000351.1:0-21807 GCA_034432835.1 Dehalococcoidia bacterium
TACTACACACACCCTTTCGGGGGGTACCATTCGGAGGGGGGCATCCTTCACCAGGTCAAAGACTCGGCGACCTTCTACCACAGACCCGGAGCGCTGGATGGCGGCGTCCACCAGTGCCAGCCGTACTGCCGACGGGCTGGGTACGGGAGAGGCAGGAGAGAAGCTGGGTGAGGTGTTGGGCACGCGGTAAGAGTAGAGAGTGGCGAAGTGCACCTCTGCTTTCACCCACGCCATGGTTAGCCCTTTCTGAAGGGATAAATGGTGGCTTTGGCCAACTTGTCTAAAATTTGGCACGCCTGGGCCACGGAGTTGAAGCTGTGCAGAGAGAGAGCCCCAGTACTATTAGCCAGAGATTGAAGCTGGCTCACGTAGTCGTCCCTGAGGGGGCTAATGACAGGGGCAGGGCCGTTTCTGTGAGAGACGGCGATGACACCTTCAACCGCCTCCAGATGTGGCAGGCGGGTGGAGGTCATAGCACCGTCAGCCCGCTGTAGCATGTTCTTGTAAGCTTCCAGTGCCAACCGGTAGCGGGCGAGGCGGGAGTTTTCCTCAGTAACGGCGTACTGGTAGTCGATGTCGTTCAGGCCAATGCGCCAGGGCTGAAAAAGGGAGACAAGGGCGTATACTCCAGACCGGGTTGGGCGGTGGTACACCATCTGGGCCGCCACTTCTTCGTCTTCATCCTGGCTGCGGCGCTCGGCCCGGGCCTGCTGTCGCTCCTCTCGCTGCATCCGCTCACCCACCGCGTGGCGGGCGTGAACGTGGGTATCGCGGTGCCAATGGTCTGGTATGCCAATAGCCCATCCAAATTCCACAACGGAGCGGCGGGCTATGGCGGGCGCCTGCATCAAGAAACCGTGGAGGTCACACAGTACGCAGTTAGCGATGGCTGCGGACATGGCCTCTATGTTGCCCTTGCCTTTAAATTTAGCACGGTATTCAGGCAAGTCAGCCTTCTGAGGCTGTAAACGCTGGCACCCTGGACAGAACCTGGTTTTGTCCTGTTCTGTGAGCCAGACGTTGAAGGTGTGGATGTGTTTAAGCATCTCACCCGAGACGCCGTCAGTCTTCCTGCCATCTGCTAGGACAACTGTCCTGGGCTCGGTAACGTTACCTACGGTTCCCTCATTGTTGAGGGAGTGCAGGTCCCAGACCACCCGCATCATAAAGCTGATCTCGAAAACCGAGTCGCTACCAGTAGTCATGCTGCTTCCTCCTTTCCACTCTGTGGCTGCTTCCGTCGATCAGGTTCCCAGAGAAGGGCATAGCTTTCTATAGCAGCCCTTACCAGGGGGACACTGGCTTGGGCCAGGGCCATGACTGCTTCCAAGTCATGGTCGCCTGGCCATATCCAGTTGTTGTCAATGGCTGGTCTATGGTTCCTGCGCAAGAAGCGTCTCAAAGCCTCAGCCAGGGCTTCTGGCGTCTCCGCGTTCTCCAGATCGATAAGGGACGCGTAGTCCTGGACCGCCGGATCCCTGAGGGCTCTTCGGTAGGCCTGGCCAAACCTTTTGATAGAGGGGTTGCCATAAACATCGGTAAGCTTTGGGTCAACCAAGGTGGTCACCTCCTGTAAAGGTTCGTTTGTGTATTGGGATTCGACCTTTACCCCGAGGGCAAGATACCGCAAGAACACCTTCACGTGCTGCTCGTAAGACTCCAGCTTGGGATCCATGACGAGTTGGGTTATGGCTACGGCCATATCTGCGTTGCCTTTTACACTGCCTCGTAGGAACAGGTAGTTCCACACTTTGAACACACCTTCGGACTCATGAGGATGACCTAGGGCTAGATCAGTTAGCCGCCTCAGGTTCACCTTACCCGCGTTACCTGGCTTCCATTGGTTACCTGTCTTGAACAAAGAGAAGTAAAGCAGACTGGAGTATCTTGGCGCGGTTTCTGATGCACTGGCGGCGCGGCTGCGCAGGTGATCGGCTAGAACCACGGAGTAATGGGCAGCAGCATTCTGAGCGCTTATATAGTTGAGCCGCTCACCGTAGGTTTGTTGACGTACTTCTCGGAATTGTGACCATTCTATCCGTTCCGGCACGGGATAGACCACAAAATATGCATTGCGCTGATATATGAATCGTCCAGTCAGTGCTCCTCCGAGACATGCTAGGGCCCAGTTGGCTTTGTCGACTTTACTCTGGCCCTCCACGTACTGGCCTCGGGTGCGTCCCCGGAGCCCCTTGAATGCCGCAGGGTCTAAGCCGCCTGGAAGGGTCTCGTCGCCCTCAAAGTTGGCCACAAGCCCTCCTTCTTGAGCCTGGCGAAGTACGTTGTCCAACTGTTCCTCAAGGGTCTGCCTCACTTCTCTGCGTTTGCTTTCCTTGAACTTGGCGGTGTCTGTCACGAAAAGTCCGTTCCAGGCTGGTGACAAAGGGTCCCCGAACTCTCCGGGGTGGAAAGCATCCAACCACCCGGTGTTGCTCCTGAGGTGGTCCGAAGAAAGCCGTCCTTCAGGGAGTGTCACCAGGTACACCATTCCCTTGTCCTCCACCAAAGGCTCAGACACGTCCTCGTTGGCGTACTTCAAAAGGGCTGCAAGGCCATAGGCGCGAGCAACATCAAAGATTTCTAGTCCACTTTTCATAATCCAGAACTGCATCTTCACCTCCGCCAGCTGCCATCCTGTCTGACAGACTGAGGCAGCGAGAAATGAAAAGGTACAAGGTGTATAGATTCGCGTCTTCAAAGGGGGGCATTCTTTTATCGAGCTGAGTAGAAGATCGAGATTTAAGCTTGTGCTCCACTTGACTCTTGTCAAAATCCACGTTAGCTGCTCCCTTAACCAGCCCCTCAATAGTCGGCAGTACGTCCGAGTTAAGCCTGTACTCAGGCACCTCTGCGGCTCGGACCGAGTGATGGTGGGCCATAGCCAGAGCTGCTTGCCCGCCCCTATAGCCCCAGTGTCGCCTCAAGAAATCCCACAGAACGTATGCGCTGACTGTTGCGTGGGCAGGTCGGGGAGGTTCCTTACGACCGTCTTTCAGGGATGGGAATCGTGCCAGGATAACCTTGCCGGGACCGGCTTCCACGATTTGTCGCTCTTCCGCTGTGAGGGTATCTACATTCCCTGGTTCCTGCAGCCACATATCCAGGGTCTTCCAGGCGGCCCTCTGCCACTCCTCAGTGGCCTTTCCCAAATCGTGACAGATGATAGCAATGGTCAGCAATTGCCTGATCTCTCCCGGGGGACATCCTATCCATTGCGCTAGTCTTGCCAGCCCATAGCTCTCCTTCTCAAGCACAATGGTCTCTAGCCACTTCAGGCCCCGCTGGGCGTGCTGCTCCAGGCTCTCTACCTTGGGGCCCTTGTCTTCTCGCTGAGTGTGGCGCGAGGCGTCCACAGGCTCCCAGTTGTCCCCCTCACCCTCGCCCAGCACCAACCCCTCCTGATGGGAGTAGGAGGCATGGGACGTGATGATGTACCGACGCCCAATATAAACTTCCCACGGGCCTTTTATTGGTGCTAGCCTTTCCCGGTGCTGGTTCTCAAGGATCGGGCCGCTTTGTCGGGCATCGGTTTCCACTGTCCAAACAGTCCCCGGGAACTCCTGGACAAACCTTCTGATAATCCCTTTGGGCACGGATATGGAAGTTAGCAGGCGCAGCCTGCCTTCGAGAACCTTGGGGTCTTTGTGCAAAGAGACTTCAATAGAATCGTTTTCACGGACGGCCTGCTCAGCATCCCGTCTGCTGCCTGTGAAGGCAGCGTTGGCCAGGCTGGCTGCTGCCCGCGCGGCCTTATCCCGGTCCAGGTACTGTATGTAAAACCCTGATAGGGCCTTATCCACGAGCTCTTGTTCCATCTCCCACGATAGAAGGATCTCCGAGGAATTACCTGCCGCCTTTTCCAGCGCCCTCACCGTTTCCGAGATCAGGCTGGCTTGGTAAGGAGGGGTACTGGCCCCGTTTTCTTCAGGCAAGCCGGACACAACTACCCTGCCTAGGCCTCCCCAGCGAGCGCACCGGCCGGCTCTCTGTATCAGGGCATCCATAGGACACAGCTCGGTTAGCAACAGGTCGCAGGAGATGTCCAAACCTACCTCTACCACCTGAGTGGCGACCACCAGAGCCCCCTGTTCACCTGGCTTGCCCAGGAGCTTCTTGACCTTCGCCTCAAGCTTTTCTCTGTCGCTGTCCTTGAACCGGCTGTGTAGCAGGAGGTCGGCAGAAATTCCAGCACCGTTCAACTGGCTAAACAGACTCCTTGCCCGGTCCACGGTATTGCACACTACTAGCACTCGTCGCTTGCTATCCTTAACTCTTTGGGCCACTGTCTGAGCGGTGAGAGGCTGGTCGAGCGCCAGTTCGAGGGTTACACTTCGGCCTTTTCTCGTAGGTATCTCTTTCTCATCCACCTCCACAGTGGTCAGGTTAAGCCTTTCCTGAAGGACGTGCTGTGCCTCTGTAGGCAGAGTTGCGGTCATAATGACAGAGGGAATGCCCATCCCTTTCAGTCTGGACGCCAATATTAAGGCCGACTGGAGACCCCGCTCCGGGTCCAGGGTGTGGACTTCGTCGAAGACCAGAAAGCCCGTAGCCACTGCGCCTGCCGGTATGTTGCCGTGACGGACACCCAGGGTGAGGGGTGCGCAGGCGTAGGAAGTGATTACCTGGTCTATGGTGGCCACCACCGCATCGGCATAGAACAGGACGCTTTCGGGTCTTTCACCGTGTTGGGCTGCAACCCGCATGGGCGAAGGGCTGTGGGCTGTTTGGCTGTAACTCCTGAATCTTTCTGCAAGCTGATTTACTAATGAGCGCATAGGAAGGCTGTAAATGAGGCGTGGCGGTAAGACACTGCCGCGCAGGGCCAGGAAGGGGACGAAGACGGCCTCTGACTTACCAGAACCCGTAGGCGCCCGCAGAATCACGGAGTTACCCTTGGCCAGCTCTTCAAAGGTCTTGAGCTGGTGCGGGTACGGCTCGTTGTTCGTGATTTGTTTGAAGAAGGCCCTGAATTCTTCTAGCGTCATCCATCACCACCGCATAAGGAACGGCTTGTAGTTGCCTTCGCCCCTCACGTATGTGGCCAGGTGGCGGGCCTGGGACTGGATGACGGTGCGCAGGCGGTGCTTCTTGCCCTGATAGTCCACCAGGCCGCCCAGTCGCTCCAGGACCCGCTCGGCTAGCATGCGGCGGGTGGCCTCGGTAAGCTTGCCCTCCTGGTCTAGCTCTGGCCTGGGGCCCTTGTCCAGCAGGGCAAAGACGGTGCGGTCCACCATGGGCTGGCGGAACTCCTCGATGAGGTCCAGCACCAGGCTGGGCTTGCCCGCCCGGTCCACGTGGATGAATCCGGCGTAGGGGTCCAGGCCGGCCAGGAGGATGGCCTGCTCCACCTGGCTGTAGAGGACGCCGTAGCCGTAGTTCAGGGCCATGTTCACCAGGTCCTGGGCGCTGCGGGTCTCCCGGCCGGGGAAGGCCACGTCCGAGGGGAGGAGGCGCTGGACGGCGTCCCAGTAGTGCTCGGCGGCACGGCCCTCCAGGCTGAGCACCTGGGGTCGGAGGGCGTCCACGGTGGGACCTTCCAGCCGCTGGAGCTCTCCCACCAGGCTTTCGATGGCTGAGGCTGCCTGATGGGCGGCTTGGAAGGCGTCCTGGTCCCTGGTCTTGCGGTACTTGGCCATGTACTTGAGTAGGCTGGACTGGTTCTTCATCTTCCCCGTGGCGAAGGCCAGGGCCAGGTACACTCCCCGGTGGTCAGAGTAGGCCAGGAGCTGCTCGCGGCGGGTCTTGACGGTGCCGCCCATCTCTACCGGGAGGAGGCGGGCGTACACCTGGCCGGAGCCGGAGAGGAAGGTGACGGGGATGCCGCGCTCGGCGCAGGCGCGGAGGGCATCGCTGGAGAGGGCGACGCCGCCGCTTAGCACCATGACGTGCTCCAGGTCCAGGAGGGGCACGTCGGCCAGGACCTCCTTGTTCTGGGTCAGGCGCAGCCGCTGGCTGTGCTTGCCCAGGAACACCCCGTACTTGTCTATGAGCAAGAACCGTTCAGTCACTCCTCACCTCACAATGCGGTACCAGCCGTTGCCCTTGACGGCGTCTTTGCCCACGTGGGTCAGCTCTCCCCAGACCAGCCAGGGGAGGAAGGGCCGCCAGTCGGGTGCGCTGTAGGTGGCCCGGCCAAGGATACCTCCAATGGGCGTGTTCCGGCGCAGGCGGGAGGAGTAGCTTGCCACCTCCACCCAGCGGGTCTGGTCCTCCGCCAGCTCCACCTCCTTGGCCTGGGAGATGAGGGAGGTGAAGTCCAGTTCCAGGGGGGTGTCGGAGAAGGTGCGGGCCAGGGCCGAAAGCCGCTCCAGGAGTCGCTGGAAGAGGGGGCGGAAGTCGGGCCGCCGGACCAAGGCCCTCTGGTCCACCAGGCGAGTGGGGGTGAGAAAGTCCAGGGTGAGGTGGCCCTTGGCCGCTAGGGCGCGGGCCAGGGCCGTCACGTCCTGGTGGGTGACCGATACGCTGGGTGTCTCCACCAGGGTGCTGTCTGGGTGCCAAACCTGCTGGGACTGGCCTGTGAGGGGGTTGTGGCTCCAGACCCTTAGTACCTGGAAGCGGCCGCGGCGTCCTGTCTCCTGCCGGCGCCCAATGCCGCCCTACTGCACCCGGGTCATGGAGAGGATGAGGTAAGGGAACATCTGGAGGGCGCGGGAGAAGAGGGTGATGCTGAAGGCGAACTCGTCCCCGGCCTGGTAGGTGGTGCGAGTGTCTAGGGGAGGCTCCACGGTGTAGGGGCGGGGCACCTGCTGGCCTCGGTCACCCCTGGGGTCCAGGGTGGAGACCAGGAAGGCTACGGGGCAGGTGGTCACCAGGGGGCAGCCGGGGCAGCCGGCCTGGAACAGGGCGGGCTTGTTCATGCAAAAGCCGTCCACCAGGGCCTGGTAGAAGGCCCCGCGGATGGACGCGCCCTTGTGGGTGTGCCACTCCAGAGGCTCCAGGGCCTGGCAGCGGAACCAGAGCTGGTGGGCGGTGAAATTGTTCACTCCTCTGCCATCCTTAGCCTGCAGGGTGTGGGGTCTATGGCCACCAGGAGGGGCCGGGCCATGTGGGTGAAGGTGGCGATGGCCTGGCCGGGGGCCAGGGCCGGCAGCCGCTGCCACAGCCCCTCGTCTATGCCGCCAATGGAACGCCGCAGGTGGGCGATGACTCCCGCGTCGTTGATGCGGTGCAGTATGTAATTGTTGATGAGGCCGAAGAGCTCATCGGGTAGGTGCTGGGGGTGTTGGGTGACGAACACCAGTCCCAACCAGCGCTTGCGGCCCCTCTTGGCGATGCGGCTCACCTGCTGGAACAGGTTGGGCATGCGCTGGATGCGCTCGCTGGACAGGAACTCGTGGGCCTCCTCCACCACCACCAGGGTCCTGGGCAAGGGCCGGCCCTGCCGCAGGGCCTGGGTATAGGCCTCCTCCTGGGCCTGCTGGACCCCTCGGACGATGTCGGCGATGACCAGGTTCTTCAGTTCGGGGGAGTCCATGTCCGACAGGTCCACGATGGACACGCGGCCAGGCTGGACCATCTGGGAATAGTCGATATTGGCGGCCTTGGGTACATCGAAGACGTTCAAGCTGTAGAGCTGCCACAGCCGGGCCAGGAGGGCCCGCCAGCTCACGGCGCTGTCGGCGTGGACCGCCCTCACCACGTTCTTCACCTTCTGGAGGTTGTCCCTGAAGACCTGGTTGTACAGGTGCGGCTCGCCTTCGTCCTTGTTGACCATGTGGTAGAAGACGCCGGCGATGTCGATGAGGTGGGACAGGGTCATGCGTGGGTACCCCGACTCGAACTCGTTGAGCTCCAGGGCCTGGCGCTCCTCGTCCGGGTCGATCCTGTCCAACACTCTGGTCGGGAACACCCCCAGGTCCCGCAGGAGCTGCTTGGCGGCCTCGTAGGTCTGCCAGTAGCGGTGCTGCTGGGCATCACTGAGGCCCAGGATCTCGGTGACCGTGTAGGGAGAGAGCCGGGAGAAGGGCAGGGAGAACTGGGTGCGGTGGGGGTGCCTGGGGTTAGTGGTCTCGCAGCCCACCAAGTGATAGATGTGGGTGTTGGGCACTCCCTGGGACGGGATGCCCCGGAGGGCGAGGGCGTTGAGCATAGTCGGGTCGGAGGTAGGCTGTTCCATCTCCGTGTACTCGCCCTCCACATCCAGCAAGACCACGGCCAGGCCGGCCTTCTGGGCCTGATGTATCAGGCGCGATACGGTGGTGGACTTGCCCGAGCCGGTAGTGCCCAGTATACCGGTGTGCCTGGGCAGGGTGGACTTCTTCTGGGAAGGCACGCCCACCGTTAGGCTCTCGTGGCCCACGGCCTGCCCCAGCGCCATGTCCCCCTGGCAGCGCAGCACCAAGGCTGTCTCCTGGGGGTCCAGGAGGAAGACGGGGCTGTTGGGGAAGGGACGGAAGCGGGGCGGCACCAGGCCTCCCGGCGTCTCCTCGCCCAGCACCTCCACATGCATCCGCCCGTGGTACCTGGGCATGAAGATGCGGCCTCGGACGGTGGTGGTAACCACCACGGGGGCATCGGCGCGGAGGCCATCGGGCTCGGCGAAGGGGCCCTCCTGGATGATACCCAGGTACTGGCGCTTATCGGGCTTGCTCTTTACCCTGACCAAGGCGCGGTTGGGCACGCGGCCCACCTGCTCCGGGGGCAGCAGGCCCACGATGACGGCGTCCTTGGCCTGGGGCGTATCGAACATGGTCCAGCCGATGCAGCCCTCGTCCTCTTGGTCCGGCTGCCAGGGGCCGCCGGCCTTGGCGGCATCGGCCTCTAGAGTCCGGACCACAGACTCGGGAAGAGGCATGACATCTTCAGCAGCCTCGCCGTCGTCGTTGCCCTTGAGAGGTACCTCTTCCATAGCCATGCTCCTTCTAGGAGAGAATAAAAAAGAGAGAATGGAAGGTAGAGGGCAGAGAGCATGTGGCACAAGCCTTTGCTCCCGGCCCTGAGTTTTAGCCCCTAGCGAAGTGGCCAGTCTCGTAGCGCCAGGGCTCACCGGCCTCGACGTAGGCCAGCTTAACCGAGGGCACGAAGCTGTCCACGCCGAAGAAGGTGCGGCACACGGTACCGGCCAGATCGATGAGTACGGGGAAGCCTCGCTGCTCTTGAAGGACACTGTCGGCCAGGGCCAGGAGGGCGGCCTCGCAGGCGTAGTCGCGGTGGGCGTAGAAAATGCAGGGTGGGGCGAAATCGGAGGCGCGATAAACGCCCACCACGATCTGGGGGCCGGCCTCCCTGGTGAACTCCTCCACCAGCTTGGCCTCGCCCTTTGGGTAGTGGCCCTGCCGGTCCCGGTAAAGTCTCTCCAATTGTGTTTCCAGGGTATCCAGGATGGCGAACTCCAGCTTTTGGAGGGCCTGGCCGATGGTGAGGAACATGCGGTTGCCCGAGCCCTGGACGAAGACGAAGCGCTTGTGGTCCAGGAGGAGGCTCTGCAGAACAGCCAGGGAGGCGCGGAGGAGGGGGTAGGTGCTGGGCTGGGCTGCGCCGCCCCGCTGGACCAGGCCGGCGCCAGTCAGAAGCTCGTAGGGGGTGGGAGAACCGTTGCCCATGCGCCAGAGGGCGCGGCTCTTGTGGGCCAGGGCGGCCCGCTGGGCGTAGGTCATGATACCTCGCTGGGCCAGGATGCTGAGCTGGTCCCGAGGGTTTGGGGAGCTGGCGCTGCCCTGCAGGCGGCGCTGCTCCAGCACGTCCAGCATCTCCTGGATGGGGTCGCTGCTGGCCACTCGGAGGTCTCGGCGGTAGAGCCTCTGCACCCAGGACCCATGCTCACCATTGTAGGAGACCAGGCACACCCCTACCTGGACGATGGTGAGGGGAAGGGTATCATGGGGGACGCTAATGCCGTCGCAGGCCTCCACGTTGCCGTTGAAAAGCCAGGCCTCATGGGCGCGCTCCACCTCTTTGGCCGTAACACGGTAAACGCCGCGGCCGGGGAAGGCGTTGGGGGCATCCCTGAGCTTGGCTAAGACCACTTTTCTTACCTGCTCCTGGATGCGCCTCTCTTGGCCCACGGCCTCGGACACCTGCTGCTCCAGGCGGGCGTAGGTTTCGGCCAAGTCCTTCCCCAAAGTCCACGTGTCCAGGTCCAGGGCCCTGGACAAAGGCTCTCCAAAGGCCTCCTCAAAGGCCTTGGTATCCACTAACGGTGGAGGGAGCTCTATGGGAGGCCCAGTCTCGGGCTCCTGCGGTTGTAGGGACCTATCCTCGGTCATGCGCGATTTCCCTTACAACAAACCATTCCCCGGAGGCGGTAAAAGTTCGACAGCCTGGGGCAGGCCCAGCCATTCCCGTACCGAAGGCCCACCGGTCCATTGGTAGGCCAAGTGGTGGGCGTAGGCTATGGCGATGCTGCGGGGTAAGCCGAAGGTCTGCCGGAGCAAGGAAGCGGTCTGGGTAACCAGGGGGGGAGAAGCCCTGGGGGAGGAGGTCCTTGACCCTGGCCCACACCTGGAGGGTGGGGGCCAGGAGCTCCAGGGCCAGGAGGTCTGCCTGGCATTCGGCCTGGATAACGCGCCCGCAGGGGCCTTTGCGGTCCATGAGATGGACATGGGCGGCCAGGGGGGCGTCAGAAAGGAGGGCGTGGACTCGCTCCTCCAGAGTGGGTGGGCGGCGGCCGTCCAGCACCTCCAGGGCCCCGGGCCCCAGGCGGCGGAGGGCCCACCGTCGGGGCTCGAGGTAGTCCAGCAGGAAGTGGGCTATTTCGTGGGCCAGGGAGAAGCGCAGCTCCTGGGCGCTGTCGGTGCCGTTGAGCAGCACCCACCCGCAGCCGCCGGAGGCCAGCAGGCAGCCGTGGAGGGGGGCGGTCCTCTGCGGTATCCAGCCGGAAAGAGATGCCTTTGGAGGCTAGCCAGGCCTCCACATCGCGTATCCACAGGCGGGGGAGTTTGACCACGGCCAGGGGCAAGGCCCAGAGAGTGGGCGTCTCCAGTTGGCGGGGAAAGGGCTCGGGCCCTCCAGCAGCCTCCCAGAACTCCTCGGCCATGTGCTGAATCAGGCCCTGCTCCATGCTATCCAGACCCCTCCTTCTTATCCCCTGACTCCTCGTCCTCCCCTTCCCTTTCCGCCGGGGGCTGATCTGGGGGCTCGTGGACTTCCCGGGCTGCCAGCAACAAGCCCTGGGAGGCGGTGGCGGCTTGACTGGCCTCCTTCAGGGCTCTCAGGGCATCCACCTCCCGGATGACGCTCACCAGACGGTCCGGGGCCAGGCTGAAGGCTTGGGCAACGCGGTGGAGGTCCAGGCGGAACCGGGGCGAGGTGGGGTCTGGCCGGCGGCAGAGGGCCACTTTGGGCAGAAGCTCAGGCCCGCAGCCCAGGAATGTGGCCAACTCCTCCTCTTCCATCCCCCGGTGGGCGCGGAACTCCTCTAGGTCGGCGGCCAGGAAAAATCGGTGACGGGAGGCCCTTCTTGCGGCGTGGCGCAGGGTGTCGCTGGCCCTATCTCTGTTCACGGAACTTGCCTCCCAGGCGCTTTAGGCGCTTGATGATCCTTTCCTTGTACCGCTTTACCGCCCGCTGCTACTCCTTTGGGTCCAGGTTTTCGATGCCCAGCACCTGGTTGTAGGCCGAGGTTCTCCGCTCTCCGCAGATTATGAGCTCCAGGACCTTGCGCTCCTGGGGTTCGGAGAACAGCTCAAAGACCTTGCGGAGGAGGTCGTCCTTCTCCTGGGGCGATGCGAAGCCGTACTGCTCCCACCATGCCTCGATGCCCTCTATCATGCTGTTCCCGCTAGAGGGGTCGTGTTCGACGCCTTCAAGGAGATTCACCTCGTGGCGGCGTTTTCGCTTCTCGCGGTCCAGCATGTTGAGGAGGTCCCTGTGGGCGGCCATGGTGAGGTAGGACAGGAGGCTGGACTTGTCCGGGTTGAATTTCGAGGGATGTTGGGCGTAGTCCAGCAGGGCGTCAGTGGCGGCATCACGGACAAGGTCATCGTCATGCACGTACCGGGCACGAAGGCGGAGGCGGCGCACCAGCTCCTCCAGGAAGGCCTCGGCCAACTCCGAGGGCGCCAGGGGGTCGCCCTGGAGCAGCCGCTGGTGGAGTTGGCCAGCGAGCTCTTCTAGGTGATGCTTGTCCACTTTTCGACCGGGGCCCTCCGGAAGGATAGCGATGGGTGTTGTGAACAGGATATCAAGAACTGTAATGCAGTCAATAGCGGTAGTCAAGGGCCGACAGGTTAACCGAAACCAGAGATATAGTGGGCATGCTTTTGGCTATCGCGCTTACTGGAACCAGAAACGGGGTTTTTGGCTCAAGAGGGCCAATGGACCTCCCAGGGAAATCTGTACTATCCCTGGCGGGCACCAGGGACTGAGACGTATGACGTGGTCTGAAATGGAGTGCTATAATCGTCGGGGAGATGGCGGCCACAACGTGGAAGCACCTGTACTGCGCATAGGGCTACTGGGCACACTTGACCTTCGTTACCGTGGAGCACCCTTGCCACCCCTAGAATCTGCGCGTACCGTGTCGCTCTTGGCCTATCTGCTGCTCCACCGGCAAAGGGCGCAACCCAGGCAGCACCTGGCCTTCCTACTCTGGCCTGACTCCACGGAGCCGCAAGCAAGGACCAATCTGCGCCATCTGCTATATAACTTGAGGCGTGCCCTTCCTGACCCAGACCGGTTTCTGGAGGTGACGCTACAGGCGGTCCGGTGGCGAGAGGAGGCCCCCTTCTGGCTGGACGTGGCGGCTTTTGAGGAGGGGATCTCCCGGGCGGAGAAGGAAGGGGGCGACACGGGCCTTGCTATGTTGCGGGAGGCTGTGGAGTTATACACAGGTGACCTGGCGGAGGGATGCTACGACGAGTGGCTTCTGGGAGAGCGAGAACGCCTCCGCCAGCGCTATCTTGAGGCCCTGGCCCGCCTAACAAAGCTCCTCGAGGCCCGGGGTGATTATGCCCAGGCCATCTCGTACGCGGAACGGCTCCTTCGCCACGACCCTCTCCATGAGGAGACGTACCGGCTCCTCATGCGGTTGCACGATGCACGAGGGGACCGAGCGCGGGCGCTGCGGGTGTACCACGCCTGCGTCACAACGCTGGAACGTGAGCTGGGGGCCGAGCCTTCCGAGGCGACCCGAGAGGCCTACGAGGCGTTGCTGCCGGTGCGGCGGGAGACGGGGGCCACCAGGCGTCCAACGGGGCGCATGGGTGGTCTGCCACTGGTGGGGCAGGCTGATGAATGGAGACGCCTGACGGGCCTTTGGCGCCTGGCGGAGAGGGGTAGCGCGCAATTCGTCCTGGTTACCGGTGAGCCTGGCATCGGTAAGACGAAGCTCACCGAGGAGCTCCGCACCTGGTGTGTTCACCGGGGGGCGGTGGCGGCCGAAGCGCATTCGTACCCCGCCGAGGGCATGCTGCCCTACGGGCCTTTGGTGGAGTGGCTCCGATCAGACCCGTTAAAGGTGCGCCTTCGGCGGCTAGGCCTGGCGCGCTATTCTGAGCTGGCCCCCTTGCTTCCGGAGCTTTTCTCCGAGGCACCCGACAAAGCCCTCTCTGGCCCGCTGCCGGAAAGCGACCAGCGGCAGAGGCTATTTGACGCCATGGCCAGGGCAATCCTTTCCGTCGAGGGGCCGCTGCTGCTAGTGGCGGAGGACCTCCACTGGTGGGGCCGGGAATCGCTCCAGTTCCTTCATTACCTGGTGCGGGTCGGACGGGAGGCCGGGCTGCTGGTGGTTGCCACGGCGCGGCGCGAGGAGGTGGACAGTCGTCATCCCTTGAACGACCTGCGTACTGGACTGCTCGTCCTGGGGAATTTCACAGAGATAGACCTGGGGCGGCTTTCCCGAGAGGAGACGACGGTGCTCGCCCAGCATATCGCCAGCCGGTCCATGGAGGAGACGGAGGCGGGCCAGCTTTATGCCGAGACCGAAGGCAATCCCCTTTTCGTGGTGGAGGCGCTGCGAGCTGGGTGGAAGGGTGGAGGAGACGGCCGCAGGTGGACCAGCCCCAAGGTCCAGGCCGTCATCGAGTCTCGTCTCAAGCAACTGTCCGAGCCGGCCCGGGAGCTGGTTGGGCTTGCAGCGACAGTAGGACGGCAGTTCACCTCGGAGGTGCTTGCCCAGGCTGGCGAGGCTGACGAGGGCACCCTGGTGCGTGGCCTGGATGAGCTATGGCAGCGGGGGCTAATCCGTGAGCAAGGGGCTGTCGCTTACGACTTCAGCCACGACAAGATCCGTGAGGTTGCCTACCTGTCCCTGAGTCCTACTAGGCGCCGCCAGCACCACCTGCGGGTGGCCCAGGCGCTGGAGAGGCTCTACGCTCACGACTTTGGGCCGGTTAGTGGGCAAATTGCCGGGCACTACGAGTACGCCGGAGCGTTGGGCCAGGCCATCACATGGTACCAGCGGGCTGCAGAGGCGGCGCAACAGGTGTACGCTAACGCCGAAGCGGTCCGCCTACTGGACCGAGCGCTGGATTGTGTCCGAGGATTGCCTGCAACCTCCGGGCGCGATGCTCGGGAGCTGGAGATTCTTACTGCGCTGCCAGGGGCCTTGGGGGCGGTGGAGGGGTACGGTTCGAAGCGTATCACTGCAGTACAACAGCGTGCTTTGGGTCTGGTGCGAAAGCTGGGGGTCGAGGCGGCGCCGCCACTCCTGCGGTCACTGGCGGTGGGCAGTCTCTCCCAAGGTGACTTCGAGTCGGCCCATAGAGTAGGGGGGCAGCTTCAGGCACTGGGCCAGCGGAACGCTGACAGTGTGCTTCTAGTGGAAGCCGCATACGTGCTTGGCATCGCCGCCTTCTGGAGCGGCCAATTCGAAGCCGCCAGAAGGCAGTTCGAGGCGGCTGTGGGGCGATACAGGCCAGAGCACCGCCGTGCCCATCTCCTTTGGTACGGGCAAGACCCCAAAGTGGTCTGCCTAAGCCGCCTGGGGAACACGCTATGGTTCCTGGGCTGTCCTGAGGAGGCGGTGCGGGCGCGAGATGCAGCCCTGGCGCTGGCCAATGACATAGGGCACCCGCACAGCCGGTCAACGGCCCTGGTGTTTGCCTCCATGCTGGCCCTTGATATGCGCGAGGGAGACCACCTGCGACAGTATGTTTCGGCGCTGAAGGAAGGGCGCTCTAGGCATGAGGCGAAGCAAATTCAGATAAGCCGGGAGGTCCTTGACGGCTATGTAGATGTCCTGGATGGCAAGGCTGAAGGCGGCATTGCCCGCATTCAGAGGGCGCTGGGTGAAACCCACGGGGTTGAACCCGCACCCGGGAACCAAGCAGTAGTGATGCGCGTGCTCCTGGAAGCCTGCTTGGTGGCAGGGGACACGAGAACAGGGCTGGCGGCGGCCGAGGGCACGCTGGCCATGGGTGGGGCCCGTCTGTGGGACGCGGAGGCCCTGCGGCTCCGCGCGGAGTTCTCTGCGGCCCTAGGTGCCCCAGTGCAGGAGGTCGAGGCCGATCTTGGGCGGGCGCTCCACGTGGCGCGCTCCCAGGGGGCGCCGTCGTTGGAGGTCCGGGCAGCCACTAGCCTCCTCCGGTACCGGCTAAAGCAAGGCGACGGTGATGGTGTAAAGGCCGCGCGAGACCTTGTGTTAAAAGCTTTGGGTGCCTTTCCGGAGGGAACGGATACCCAAGACCTGCGCGAGGCCGCCGCTATCCTGAATGACAGTAGGAAATAGCTGACCCGCTCCACGTCTTTGTTTTTGGAACACCTCAAGGAACGCTTGAAGAACGCCTCCTCATATATCCTTCTGAGAGCCACTGTCCCAGATGGGGTGTAGAGAGGGGAGTCGTGCTTGTGCCCATGGCGACCAGGTGCCTGGGGGTGGAGCCAGGCTGTTATCTTTTCAACGTCGGCTTCTGAAAACATAAGGTTGTGGTGTAGGGATATCTTGGAACCATGGGGCGGGTCGCCAGCGACCTTTTCCGTACTTGCTCAGGCTGTCTGGACCTGGCCTCTTTCGTGGTCGAGGGGAGGGGGCTGGCCCAAGAGGGGCAGGGACGGCTGGTATAAGAATAGCCAAGGAGGCGACTATGATCGCGGTGATGGGTGCAGCGGGACATGTCGGCGGCAAAGTGGCTGACCTGCTTCTGAGGGAGGGAGAGGCCGTTCGAGTCATGGAGCATAGGCGGAGGCTGAGGGAATGCCGGCGGCGCGGGGCTAGGGTGGTGACTGGCACTGCCCTTCAACTGGAAGACCTGAAGTCGTTATTCAGGGAGGCCCATGCGGCCCTTGTCCTCCTTCCCGAGGACCTGACGGACCCAGATTTTGTAGCCAACCGTTCAAGGATGGGCCGCAACATAGTGGAAGCGCTGGGTGAGGCCAAGGTGAGCCACATCGTCGCCCTGAGCGCTGTGGCCGCCCGCAAGGCTGACGCGGCTGGCCCTCCAGCGGGGCTCCACGAGTTCGAACAGAGGCTATCTACACTGAAAGGCGCTAACTTGCTTGTGCTACGTTCGGCGTTTTACATGGACTACCTGCTAATGAACCTCCCCCTGGTACAGTCTCGCAGGACCAACGGCAGCGCTATCCAGGGTAACTTGAAGTTCCCTATGGTTGCGACGCAGGACGTAGCCTGGGAGGCAGCCCAGCGATTGAAGCTCCGGGACTTTACTGGGCACCAGGTCAAGCTGCTCCTGGGCCCGGAGGACGTGAGCTGCAGGAGGCGACGAGTTTAATGGGCTCGCTGTTAGGTATACCGGACCTTCCCTACGTCCAGTTCCCCCCTACGGACATGAAGAGCGCTCTCCGAATGGGGGGCATGTCCGACGAGGCGGCCTCCCTCATAGTTGAAATGCAGCTTGACATTAACCGAGGTCGGTCTTTCGGGGGCATTCAGCGAACGGCGGAGTCCAGGACGCCCACCCGTCTAGAGGAGTTCCTCAGGGGTGCCCTGGCCCAGAGGAATTATCAAGAGGAGGAGAAACGCAATGAGTAGGGTGGACAAAGGGGTAATTAACTCCCGGGCTGTGGCAGACCTTAGAAAACGCTTCCGGGGAGCGCTGTTGCGCCCTGGTGAGGAGGGCTACGATGAGGCGCGCCAGGTCTGGAACGGCGCCATTGACCGTCATCCGTCGCTCATAGCCAGGTGCGTGGGTGTGGACGACGTGGTGGAGGCCGTGCGTTTTGCGCGCCAACATGGACTGCTGGTATCGGTTCGTGGAGGCGGACACAGCGTGGCCGGACACGCCGTGTGTGAGGGCGGCCTCATGATCGACCTTTCGCTGATGAAGTCGGTCCGGGTAGACCCGGAGTCGCGCACGGTTCGCGCAGCGGCCGGGCTCCTTTGGGGTGAGTTGGACCGGGCTACCCAGCGGGTAGGACTGGCCACCACGGGAGGGATCATTAGCCACACGGGCATTGCGGGCCTGACCCTGGGCGGCGGGCTGGGGCACCTTATGCGCAAGCTGGGCCTGACGGTGGACAACCTCCTCTCTGTTGACTTGGTGATGGTGGACGGTGAGCGAATGCACGTGGACGCCGAGACAGAGCCGGAGCTTTTCTGGGGGCTTCGCGGTGGTGGTGGCAACTTCGGGATAGCTACGGCGTTCGAGTACCGGCTGCATCCGGTGGGGCCCATGGTGTTGGGAGGGCCGGTTTTCTGGCCGCTTTCCCAGGCGCCCAAGGTGTTACAGTTCCTCCGCGACTTCACCCCTGAGGCACCCGATGAGCTGGGGATCACCATTGTGGCGCGTCTCGCTCCGCCTCTACCGGCGCTGCCGGCGGAGCAGTATGGCAAACCGGTGTTAGGGCTGGTGCTGGTGTGGGCAGGCGATCTGACCCAAGGTCAGAGGGTCATCGCTCCATTGCTCAAGACAGGTACACCCCTGGTGGAGCTAGTCCGCCCAACGCCATACCTTTCTATCCAGTCTATGCTGGACGGGGGAGCGTCCCATGGTATGCATTATTACTGGAAGTCGCACCGGATTCCGGAGCTGTCTGACGACGTCATTGACGTAATACTGAGGCGGGTCCAGTCTATCACGTCACCTTTCTCACAGATAGGTGGATGGGCCATCGGCGGGGCGGCCAGCCGCGTCGATCCGGCGGCGACGGCGGTGGGTGCGCGCGAGGTTGGGTTCGAGTTCAATGTCGTTGCTGCCTGGTCGCCGTCGGATGGTGGCCGGGACCGTCACATCTCCTGGGTGCGTGAAGGGTGGGAGGCCCTGCGCCAGTTCAGCACAGGCGTGTATGCCAACTTCCTCTCCGATGAGGATACCACCGGTGTCCAGGCTGCTTATGGCTCACGCTTGAAGCGGCTGACTGCCCTCAAGGACCGGTACGACCCGGAGAATTTCTTTCGGATGAACGCCAACATTCCACCAAGCAAAGGAAGGTAACGCGGCCGATGCCAGTGGTCCGTGTAGGCTAGCCCTGCGATGGTAGTCCCACCCTTGCGTGGATTGTTGGGAGCTAGCCAATTACCCCGCAACCACCACCAGGTCTCCGCGCTGGTGGGGCAGACCGGGTTTAGGACAAAGACTATAGCGCCGGAACAAACCAAGGGAACCCTTCGGGAGTTAGGTCCCCACCTCTTGGATTTGTAACCCACGTCGTCCTTCGGGGTCCTGGGAAGCCCTCTTGGGCAGGGGGAGAGCCTGTATCATTTCCGTGGGCTTGACACTTCGGTTTTCCGCATATATGCTGTAGCCCATAAGGGGACCCTGTGGAGGGACCCAGAGATGAAGGGCGACGGCCAGCGACTGAGGGTGCTAGTAGTCCTGTACCACCAGCTCATAAGGGAGGGCCTAGTTGCCCTTCTGTCCAAGAGCACAGCTATCCAAACAGTGGCCCACACCCAACGGGTGAGCGAAGCAGTGGAGATGGTGGGCAGGGAGCAGCCGGACGTCATCATCTGTGGGTATCATCCGTTGGAACTGAACCCCTGTGACCTTGCCCAGCGGTTGGAGCGAGAGCTGGGCCTTCAGATCCCCATCGTGGTGGTGTCTGGCTACCTGGAGAAGGAGTTCCTCGCCAAATGTCTTGCGTCGTCTCCGTATATCAGGGGATACATAGTCCCCAACACAGACGTAAACACCTTGGTGAAGACCCTGATAGCTGCTCAACTTGGGCTTACGGTCTTCGATACCCACACGCGAAAGATGCTTGGCTCGGGGCAGGGCTGGGAGTCCCATGACGTGGTGGCGCCCACGGAGGCCCCCGCCTTGACCGCTCGTCAGCGAGAGGTGCTGAAATTACTCCTGCAGGGGCTAGCGAACAAAGAGATCGCCAGTCAGATGAGCATAGGGCTTAGGACTGTGGAGATGCACATTGCCGGGATCAAGGCCAAGATGGGAGCTCGTTCTCGGGTAGAGGTTGTGACCAAGGCTTTGCAGCAAGGCAAGCCTCTCTCCGACGAGCTACCTCCTTCACAGGAGCCGGGTACGTTTCCGAACCTTGAACGCTCTCGCACCAAGGTGAAGGTGGCTTGACCCTGACCTTTGTTGGAGGGACGGGTGCATAGTCACGAGAGGGATCCCTCAAGGAGGATCTGTTTCCTCAGTACCTTGGTGACTGCGTGAATGCGGTTCTTGGCGTTTAGCTTGTTACAGATGCGGTTAACGTAAAACTGGACGGTACGTTCGGCCAGGCACAGTGAACTGGCGATCTGGGCATCCTTGTAGCCGTGGCTTATCATGGTCAGGATGGCTTTCTCCCGCTCCGATAGGTCTGCCACATCCATCTCGTCGTCCTTCCAGGGAAGTTGAGGGCCTGTCCCGTTAGCCCCATGGCCTAGGAGGTCTCTGAACAGGGGACCAGGCAGCACCCATTGCCCGGCGAATACAGAACGTATGGCATGGACCAGGGCCGAGACCTCCACATCCAGGGGAAGTATGCCGGCTACCCCCGCAGTGGCGACAGCCCTGTCCTTCTCCAGGTCCACGAAGGGCGTGAGAACGATGACCTTGATATCTATGTGTGTGGTGGTGAAGTCCCTTAATTCGTGAGGGGAGCAGCACGGCCCGAAGGTGCGCTCATCCACCACCATCACGTTGGGCCTGTGAAGTGCAAGGCTGACCAGGGCCCTGGGCCAGTCTCTTTCCGTCCCCACAACCCGTAACCCTTCGAAGGTTTCCAGAGCCAGTTCCAATGCGCTGAGCAGCAGCCGCTCTTCGGTGACTAGAAGAACCCTGATGTCGCTCATGCTGCACCCCCATCAAGCCAAGGCTGTGACATCCATCCTGGTCCAAGGTGTCCACCAATCTATAGGATATTCGGAGGGGTCCGGGATCCCCGAGATGGGAGGTGGCTCTTCCTGGTGCGCCAGGCAGGTCTCCTCAAGTATCGGGGGGAGTGGTGGGAGCTAACTAAGAATTTGAGCGGAATGAGCCTTAAAATCTACCGGTATTTATGAAGCCAGGGCTTAGGGGAATCCGTAGAGAGGGCCGGGCGAACACCTTGCGGGATTCTGCATATATGGTTATCAGGTGGGCCGACCAGATGGGGAGAGTGGCGGTGTAGTGGGCCAGCTTGCGGTGCTCAGCCGCAAGGCGCTAGCCAGGCTGGGAGTGGCCAGGGAGGCGCAACCAAGAGACCCCGGGCAAACAGGTATCCTGTGCCCCGGGGTCTTGCGCCATTGCACCACCGGGGATACGTAAACCCGCAACAGGGGACCGCGGGTGGCTGCCGGGACGGACTAGGAGGAGCGCGCCCTCCCAGCCAGCAGTCTGCCGCTGTTGAGCAGCAGGCCCCCGCCCGGGATAGGCTCGTCCACCCCCATAGCGCGCAGGCAGGCCCAGAAGGTGGCCTGGTTGGAGGTTACCACGGGCTTGCCCGTTTCGTGCTCAAGCTGCTCGATGACCTCGGCGGCTCCCCGGAAGGCAGTGCAGCTAATGAAGATAGCCTCCGCTTCGGGGTGGTCCACGCTCTTGGCTAGCTGATAGGCCACCTCGGGGTCGGCGGCATCGATGTTGGTGACCCGTTTACGGTCCACGGCGGCGAAGGTGAGAATGTGGAACCCTGCCTGAGTGTAGTAGGCCTGGAGGCGCCGGTTCACCTCGTCGGAGTAGGGGCTGCAGGCGGCGATGCGCTTGGCGCCCAGGGACTTGAGGGCGTCCACCACGGCCCGGGCCGTCACGATGGCTTTGACGCCGCCTGAGGCCGCCTCTATCCTGCCTTCGATCTCCCGGTCGTACCCGTGGCCGTGGAGGAAGCTGCCGCTGGTGCATCCGAAGGCGATGACGTCCACGGGGACCATGGCCAGGAGCTGGGCGGACTCTTCCACATGGTCTCCTATGGACTGGAGGTAGGCGATGCCACTGGAACCAGGGGGCGCGATGAGGCGGTTGACGTGCAATCGGACGGAGCTGGGCATCCACCGGGCGAAGTCATCCTCCATGGTGGTGTTGGCGGGCGGCACCAAAAGCCCCAGGCGCTTTTTCCCACTTCTGGCCATGTAAAGCCTCCTTTTCAGTTGGTTTTGGTGAGAGGGTTGCCGCTTTAGGGATAGGTGGCTACCAAAGGTCAGGTGTCCTTTAGTCCCTCTATTCCTTCCTTCCGAAGCAGGTTGCGATACCTGTTTATCACCTCTCCTTGCTCCTTAAGGGAACGTCCGTCAACTTCGTACTTCTTGCGGCCGGTGCCGGTGACGGCGCCTCTGTCCACTATTTGTACCAGGAAGTCCTGGACCTCTTGGCTGGTGGGGAGCAAGTCGCGGCGGCAGATTTTGGACAAGGCGGTGATGATGCCGTAGCAGCCCCAGTCGGAGCAGCGGGCCAGGACCGGCTTGGTGGAACAGGAGACGGCCGGCTCGGCCAGGGAGTGGGGGATCTCCTGGATGTATGGCGCGAAGTTGCCCATGCCCATCTCGTTGCCGCCGTCGCCCACGCCTACGGAGTAAGGGTGGTGGTCCAACAAGCAGTCCAACTTGGCCGTGAA
>DAOUBE010000352.1:0-2765 GCA_034432835.1 Dehalococcoidia bacterium
GACTACAACACCCCAGCCCAGTATCTTACTAAGCACCACCCAGAACTGGTCCCTAAAATAGCCCGACTGTCTCATATGTACTGAACCAGTACATTAGCTTGCCGCATGGAACGGGCCCTTGCTATAATCGCCATGGAGGCCTGCCCTCTGGCTCAGGCCAGAAGCCCGCTTCCCCCCAAGGCCGAAGTGGCGGAATGGCAGACGCGGCGGTCTCAAAAACCGTTGGGGTCACACCCGTGTGGGTTCGAATCCCACCTTCGGCACCAAGTTGGCTCTAGCACTCCCACTGGTACCTCGTACTGACGGTAACCTCCACTGGCACAGGCTGGCATGGGTGTTGGGGCATGTGCTACCCACAAGTCGCCCCTTAGTTCGATCCTTGTGCCCTGGGAAAAAACCCAGGGGAGAGGATTTTGTGCTCCTCTCCCCTTTCTGTCCGGTTGTTAATGGCCCTCTTACTTTGGCTTGGACTGGCCCGGCTTCTGCCCAGGCTTCTGGCCCGGCTTCTGCTGATTCTTGATCACAGCGTTCGCCTCCTTTCTTTTTCGACTGTCAGAAGGGACGGCCCTGTCGAACTCGATGGTGGGGGGCCTTTATTTTCTTTATTGAGATAAAAATTTCATGTAAAATTATACATGATATTGGACACATGTCAATGGGTTATAGGATGAATTTCATGAAAAAGTCAGCCAGACAATGGACTTTCCTGACCAGCCACGGCATTGTGTTTGTCCAGAAAGCCCTGCACCCTGACAACACCATCCGAGAGCTGGCCCAAGCCGTCGGCCTCACGGAACGAACCGTCCACTCCATCCTCAAGGACCTGGAGCTGGGCGGCTACTTGGTGAAAGAGAGGATGGGCCGGCGGGTCTCCTACTGGGTGAACCTGGAGGCCCCTCTGCTCAGCCCTTCTCTGCCCCACATCCAGGTGAAAGACCTCCTCTCTGCCCTTTCCATCCACCACACTCATCACCAGGCTGACGCGGGGGACTCCACCACCCCTGATTTCCCCGTAGCCTAGGCCAGAGTGTCAGCCCTAACCCAAAAGGACTAGGCAAATTTATGTATTGACATAGGTATCTAGTGTGCTAACATGGGCTATCTTTCGCCAAACCCGAGTGAGGCAGCCTCCGACTCCTTTTTACTAAGAAAGGTCTGGGACGCTCTGGCGGGTCTTCCCCCCTTGGTGGGTAAGTTGCACCATGGGCCTGATGGAACTCAGTCCAAGGAGGTGAGGTATGCCCTGGAAAATAGTTGGGACCTATTACGGCCCGTGTAGCTGCAACGTGGGCTGCCCCTGCGAACTGGGAGAGATGGACGCTGACCGGGGATGGTGCTCCGGCGTTCTGGCCTTTGACATACGGCAGGGCAACGCCGATGGTACTAACCTGTCTGGTACCCGGGTTGTCCTTGTGGGGGACTGGCCAAAGGGATTCCTGTCGGGCGATGGGACCGCGCGCCTTTACTTTGACCAGGGTGTGAACGCACAGCAGCAGGCGGCCCTGGAGGCTATACTAGCGGGTCAACGGGGTGGTGTTTTCGAGCCCGTTGCCGCCCTCATCACCAAGACCCTGCCCTCCAAGAAAACCTCTATTCGTATCCAGAAAGGCCAGAACGAGACTCGGATAACTGTGGGGGAGTTCGGCGAGCTTGTGGTGAAGCCGTTGGTAGGTGCCACAGGCGAACCCACCAGGCTGCTTAACGGTGCGGCAGCCTTCCGCTCGGATGTCATCCTGGCCAAAGGCACAGGTACCCGGTGGCAGGACCCTGAGATGCGGCGCTGGGAAAGCGGTGGCCACGGTGAGATGGCCGAGTTCGACTGGAGCGCCTAACCGCACCTTTACCCACGGATGTTGGCTCTCCCGGACCGTGAACAGGCAGTTTCCAACGAGGCAAGCGGGGAAAACCGCGTCCCACAACAGGGCCTCTGCTGTGTGATCCCGCGACGGTCCTGCGGCGTTGTGGCCCGGCCCTACCTTGCCGGGGCCAGGCCGCCCTAGGTCCGTTGGGCAGGCCTGGACTTAGCCGTTATTTGGCACGGAGTGCTTGATGCAGCCCGAGACAACCCTGGAGTCGGTGCTAAAGCGCGACCGCCTAGTGGTCGCTTCGGGCCTGGTGGCCGTTGTTGTACTGGCCTGGGCCTATATAGCCTACCTGTCCTGGGGTACGGGCGGACCAGGCATGGGCATGGGCCCCGACGCTATGGCCATGGAGCCTTGGGGGGGCGTGGACTTCGCCCTAAACTTTGTCATGTGGTCGGTCATGATGGTGGCCATGATGGTACCCTCGGCCGCCCCCATGGTCCTGCTGTTCGCCACCGTCAACCGCAAGCGGCGCCAGGAGCAGCGGCCCTTCGTACCTACCGGACTTTTCCTGGCGGTTTACGTGGCGGTTTGGGCCAGCTTCTCCACCCTGGCCACCACCGGCCAGTGGGCTCTACACTCCGCCGCCCTTCTCTCTCCAGCCATCGCCACCACCAGCCCCATCCTGGCCGGGTCGATTCTCTTGCTGGCAGGCCTGTTCCAGTGGAGCCCCTTGAAGAGCCTCTGCCTCACTCGGTGCCGCTCTCCCCTCTCCTTCCTCATGAGTGAGTGGAGGGAAGGCACCCGCGGTTCTCTGGTCATGGGGCTACGCCACGGAATGTACTGCCTGGGATGCTGCTGGACCCTCATGGCCCTGCTGTTCGTGGCGGGGGTGATGAACCTGGTGTGGGTGGCCCTCATAGCCGCCTTGGTGCTGGTGGAGAAGGTCGCCCCCCCCCCCCC
>DAOUBE010000353.1:0-3351 GCA_034432835.1 Dehalococcoidia bacterium
GACTACAACACCCCAGCCCAGTATCTTACTAAGCACCACCCAGAACTGGTCCCTAAAATAGCCCGACTGTCTCATATGTACTGAACCAGTACATTAGCTTGACACTCCCCACCCCTTGATATACGATTCCTTTTGGGGAGTCGTTTGCCTCTGGAACGCACCTTCCCAGTCTGGGAAACAGAGGATGCGGGGGATATAGCTCAACTGGGAGAGCGCGGCGTTCGCATCGCCGAGGTTGGGGGTTCGAGCCCCCCTATCTCCACCACGAGCCCCTGTAGCTCAGCCTGGATAGAGCGGCGGCGTCCTAAGTCGCGCGTCGGGTGTTCGAATCACCCCAGGGGTACCACAGGAGCGTAGCTCAGCATGGTAGAGCGCCGGTCTCCAAAACCGGTGGTCGGGGGTTCGATTCCTCCCGCTCCTGCCATCAGAAAACAAAGGGGGCCCACAGCGGCCCCCTCCTTTTTCGCCAGGGTATGCCCCACCCAGGGAACCAGGCCCCTGCCTCAGGCTCTGGGCCTTTCTGGCCGAGACAGCAGTTAGGACGTGACCATGGGTGGGGGCCCTGGCGCTAGCGACGCAGCCTGATGCGGGACTCGGCCTCCCGCAGGGCCTCCCGACGGGCCACCGTCCCCATTTGGTGGCGGTAAACCAGGCTCCCTCCCAGCCAGACCCCCACCAACAGCACCAGGAACCCCGCCCAGGATAGTGCCAGGGCCAGGATAACGTCACCCACCGCCGGTAGGTCTGGTAGGCCCAGGCGAGAGGCCATGCTGCCGGCGAACAGGCCTGCCACCGTCACCATGGCCAGCAGATGGAAAAGGGCCGTTCTCCAGGCGGGGCGGTCCGTAGGGATGGACAGGAAATCAGTGAGGCCGGTAATGGCCGTGGGTATGGCCATCCCCAGTCCCGCCACGATGGTCCAGAAGGCCATATCCCACCACAGGTTGTCCCCGGTAGCTAGGGCCACGATGTCCCATACCACCGACAGCGACCACAGGGCAACAGGGAAGTCGGTAAAGATGGGGTGTATAGGGTGGTCCATGAAGCGGAGGCTATCTTTACGCAGTGCCATGGTTTATCCCCCTCGAGAGATTTGGCATCAGATAGAACTAGTGCGAGTTGGGCTGGCTTTGCTGGGACAAGTGGTGGCCAGGACACTGGGGACCATCCAGGACAGTGTGATGATATAGGTGTAGTTTACATAAATATAGGCAACAAAGCAAGATAGTCCGCCTGTGAGCCACAACACAAAGGGAAACAGGCTGGGGTAGTGCCCTATGCCAGCCCAGGGACTTGATGAGAAAGGGCGGCCTCTATCCGTAGAATGACGTAGGGGGCCAGCGGCCAAGGCAGAGATTATCCAGGGACGCCCGCCTGCCAGCGCACTACCTGAGCAGGGTGACCGGGCCTACCGCTCCTTGCACCAACCGTATCGGGTCCGGTGGGAGTACCAGACCTGGCCGTCCTTTTCGTAGCGCCGATAGGGCACCCCGTGCTCCTGGCAGAAGTGGGCCTCGGTAGCCTCCGCCTGGCGCTCCGGGGCGGCCCCATGACCGTTGCCGTTCACCTGGGCCTCCTCGGGCCGCTGGACCCCGCTCTCCCACAGGGTCTTAAGCTGATCGGTCAACTGCTGGTAGAGTTTGGCCTGGGCTTCCTGCCACGACTCCTTGGCTTCTAGGGTGGCCTCGGCGCCCAGCTCCACTGTCTTGTAGGACCCGTCATCTATGGCCTTGGAAAACCTGGCGCTGGCGCTTACCTTCGTCACCTTCATGCTGCTCCTCCCACTCCGGCTTGCTCTCTCATCAGGGCTGGTGTACAGGCTGGCGACACCCTGCCGGAGGCCCCACACCCCACCACACCTGCCCTTTGCGGGCCCGGGCTGGCCCGGTATAAGAACAAAAATTCTGTTTCCTAATTATATAACGTTCCCAGGCCGTTTTCCACCCACCCCCAGCAACGGGCCGTGTTCGCTCGTGCTGGGTGCTACCACCCCCATCACCCTCGAGACTCCCCCTGTGACCCTCATCCCCCTCTCTAATCGAGGGGGATTGGCATCCCCCTCGAGGCTCCCCCTTATAACCCTCATCCCCCTAAGTCCCCCTTCTCCCTGCGGGAGAAGGGGGAATGTAAAGTTCAGGGGATTCTCCCCTGATACCTCTAGCAGGGGACTCCTTCCCCTGCACCCCCGATATTCCGTGGTTGGACGAGGGGGACTTCCTCAGGGGCTGTGTCCCCGCATCCTGGGGATTCCCGCCTAGCATGCTGCCCTATAATGGGGGAGGCCCTCTCTCCTGCACCCCTGACATCCGGCGGGGCGGAGGGGTTCCCCTGGTTGGGGGCTGCCCTTCCGGGAGGTCAACACAGCCCTGTCATCCTGGGCCCCTCGGCTCAGAATCTGGTGGGGGTGGGCCACCTCCCCCGGACCCTTCGGTCGCTGCGCTCCCTCAGGATGACAGTTGGTCCACCGACCGGGCCAAAAACCGTCAGACCACCTAGCCTGTCCCAGCGCACTCTAGCGCCGGTTAGTTGCTGTCATTCTGAGTCGGGCTTATGGCACCAATGACACACGAACTCTTTCGCCCATCGGCGCAAAGGCATTTTCATACTTTGTGGCGCCGCACACCAGTGGGGCATGGACGATTCTGAGCCGAAAGCGAAGCAAACTGGGCCCAGCACCAGCCCGGCTCTAGAGGCCAAGGTACAATAATATACATAACTACTACTACACCGCTGGCGCCTGGAGGCCAGGCCTCGGGTTAGGGAGGAGGTGTGAGGTGCTTCTGGCCGGTTTCTTGAACCTGGACTGGAGGGAGGTCTTCCTTCCCAGCACGCCCCTGTTGGAGGTGTTCCTTCGCGGCACAGTGATGTACCTTATTCTCTTCACCCTGCTGCGCACTATCTTGAAGCGCCAGGCTGGCACCGTGGCCATCTCCGACCTGCTGGTGCTGGTCCTCATCGCCGACGCCGCCCAGAATGGCATGGCCGGTGACTACAGATCCATCACCGAGGGCGTCCTGCTGGCCGCTACCATCATCTTCTGGAGCTTCGCCCTGGACTGGCTGGGCTACCGCTTCCCCCGCATCCAGCGCCTGGTCCACCCCTCGGCCCTGCTGCTGGTGAAGAACGGCCAGATGGTCCATAAGAACCTGCGCTGGGAGCTCATCACCGAGGAGGAGCTCATGAGCCATATCCGGCAGCAAGGGGTGGACGATTTATCCCAGGTGAGGGAGGCTTACATGGAGGGGGACGGACGCATCAGCGTGGTGACGTACCAGAAGGGTTCCGGCAGCAACTCGTCCCAGCGCCGTGGGATCTAGCCCTAGACCAGGCCATGCCGCCGGTGGCCTGGGG
>DAOUBE010000354.1:0-3974 GCA_034432835.1 Dehalococcoidia bacterium
CTGGACTACAACACCCCAGCCCAGTATCTTACTAAGCACCACCCAGAACTGGTCCCTAAAATAGCCCGACTGTCTCATATGTACTGAACCAGTACAAGCCCTTGACACCCAGGCCGTTCCGTGATATGTTAAGAATGCCCCGAGGAATTTAGTAGGGTACACCTGGTGGACCATAGGATACCGAACGTTGAGTAGGGCGTAAGCCCGGAAGACGCATAGGGCACCGGAGGCTGTCAGGGTAAACCGAAAGGTTCTTCGGGGCGTTTCTGTGTCTTCAGCCCCACGGGGCCAAGGCCCATACAGGGCAGGGCGCCAGCCTCGGCGCCCCGGATGGCCCGCCTTTACGCCGCCGTCTGCCCTCCGTCTATTACCAGCTCGCTGCCCGTGACGAAGGAGGACTCGTCCGAGGCCAGGTAAAGTATTCCATAGGCTATGTCCTCCGCCGTGCCGAACCTCCCCAAAGGCACCCTGGGCAGGCGCTCCCTCTGGACCTCTGGCCGGGCGAAGAACTCCCTGGTGCCGTGGGTGATGGTAAACCCCGGGTGCACCGAGTTCACCCTGATCTTGTCCTTGGCAAGCTGGATGGCCGCCGCCTTGGACAGCAGCCTCACCGCCCCCTTGGCCGTGTGGTAGGCAAAGGAGGTGGGGCTGCCTATGAGCCCGTAGATGGACGAGATGTTGATGATGGAGCCGCCCCCCTGCCTTCGCATGATGGGCACCACAGCCTTGGTCCCCAGGAACACGCTCTTCACGTCGGCGTCCATCATCCGGTCCCACAGGGCCTCGTCTGTCTCGTCCACCGTGGCCCTGTTGCCGATGCCCGCGTTGTTCACCAGGACGTCCAGCTTGCCGTAGGCCGACAGGGTGGCCTCCACCGCCCGCTGCCACTGGTCGGCCTTGGTAACGTCCAGCGGCACGAAGATGGCCTGCCCCCCCGATTTCTTGATGCTGTCCACCACGGCCCGCCCTTCCTCCTCCAGCAGGTCCGTCACCACCACTCGGGCGCCCTCCCTGGCAAAGAGCACCGCCGTGGCCTGGCCTATGCCTCTGGCGGCGCCGGTGACCAGCGCCACCTTGCCTTCCAGTCTGCCCACTTTGACCTCCGATGCATGAAGTACTCGGTCCATCCTGTTCAGGCCGCTGGTAGTATAAGGCCCCTCTCCTTTCTTCTCAAGGAACCTTGCGCCGCATCTCTTGCCGTTGTAGGCTATGCGCCGGTGCCCTCCTTGGTGGCCCTTCCACCGGCCAACGGTTACTCCCCTGCTGGAGGTGTCCCGTGTACCTAGGTATCCAGGCCCTCATGCCCAGGGAGGTCCGCGACGTGGACGAAAGGGTGGTGGCCCGCATACGGGAGCTGGGCTTCACCGGCGTCGCCTGCCGATTCTTCCGACCCCTGGAGACCTCCATGGAGGAGGTGGACCGCCTGCGCGGCGTCCTGGAGGCCGGGGGCGTTGCACCAGCCCAGGCCAACGCGCTCTACCCCGACCTGGTCCACCCCGACGACACCCAGCGCCGTCAGGGTGTCAAGGCCATGCAGCAGATGTGCAAGATCGCCCGCAGGCTGGGGGCCGACAACCTCTACGTCCGTCCGGGCAGTCTGAACCCCGCCGGCTCCTGGTACCCCCACCCGGAGAACCGCCACCCCAGGACCCGCCAGCGGCTGGTGGCCAGCCTCAAGGAGGTGGCCGCCGCAGCGGAGTACGAGGGTGTGCGCCTGGCCATAGAGGGCCACGTCCTGTCACCCCTTTTCAACGCCCAGGTGACCCGGGAGGTCATCGAGGCCGTAGGCTCCAAGGCCCTGGGCTTCAACATGGACCCGGTGAACTTTGTGGGAAGCCTCCCCGAGGCCTATGACACCACTAGCCTGGTCAACCACCTCTTTGACGTTCTGGGCCCCTACACCATCTGCGGCCACGCCAAGGACTTCTTCCTCCAGGACCGGCTGGTGCTCCATGTGGAGGAGACCATCATCGGCAGGGGGTTGATGGACCAGGCCACCTTCCTCAAGCGTTTTGAGCAGTGCTGCCCCCAGGGCTACCTGCTCATCGAGCACCTGCGGGACGACCAGGTGCCCGAGGCCAAGGCCAACCTGGACAAGGTGGCCAACCAGGTAGGCATCGCCTGGGGGCAGAGGAAGTGAGCCGCCCTGGGCCCGCGGCGCCTCACTGCCCCGGCCTCAACCGGCGCGGTCACGGGGGAGTGAAAAGGGGGCATCCCCAGGCGGGATAGGGGACAAGGTCCCCCGATGGGGACATTAGGGAGCATCCCTTTGGACGCCCCAAGGGCGGGTGGGAGGGATCAACCACACCTCAGATTGGGCACCCAAAAAAGAGAAGGGTGCAGGGCGAGCCCTGCCAGGGCTCGCCCTGCCTGATGCGACAACCATCTAGCGGAAGGAGGCACACATGCGGCTGAAGGACAAGGCCATCGTCATCACCGGCGGGGCCTCGGGTATTGGCCGGGCCACTGCCCTGTGCTGCGCCCAGGAGGGCGCCAAGGTTGTCATAGCCGACGTCAACAAAAAGGCTGGCGAGGATGTGGTCAAGGAGGTGGTGGGCCTGGGAGCCTGGTGCTGGTTCGTGCCCACCGACGTCTCCCAGGAGAAGCAGGTGGCCAACCTGATGAGGGAGGCCGAGAAGCTCATGGGCCGCATCAACGTGCTCATCAACGCCGCCGGCGTCCTTTACGGCGGCTTCGTGCCCGTGGAGGAGTTCGAGGAGTCAGTCTGGGACAAGGTCATAGACATCAACCTGAAGGGGTCCTTCCTGGCAGCCAAGCACGTGGTGCCCGCCATGAAGCGCGCTGGCGGCGGACTCATCATTCTTATAGCCTCGGGCGCAGGCGTTCGAGGGGGCAGCAGCTCGGTGGCCTACGGCTCCAGCAAGGGCGGCGTCCACGGCCTGGCCATGACCCTGGAACCCAAGCTGGCCCCCGATAACATCCGTGTCATAGACGTCTGCCCGGGCAACATAGAGACGCCCCTAAAGCTGGGCGCTATCCAGCAGCAGGCCGAGCGCACCGGCGAGTCCCAGGAGTCTCTGCGAGCCCGGCAGGACCTGGGCGACCCCATGGGCGTGGGCAAGGTCCTGGCCTTCTTGGCCTCCCCCGACGCCGACTACGTGAGGGGTACTGTCTTCACCCGCTAGGCGGCGTGGGGGTGGAGGGAGAGCTGGTGCCACCGCTGGTGGCCTGGGGCGCAGCCTGCCCTACCAGCCGGGCGCGGCGCCGGGCGTATTCGTCCTCCAGCAGGCCCATCACCACGGAGTCGTACCACTTCCCGTCCTTGTAGCGCCTGCCCCGCAGGTATCCCTCCAGGTGGAACCCTATGTTTTCGCACATGTACAGGGCGGGTTGGTTGTAGGACGGCACGTCCGCCGAGACCCGGTGCAGCTTGTAGGTGTAGAAGGCCAGGTCCAGCAGCTTTATCATGGCCGCCGATCCATAGCCTCTGAACCACAGGTCCTTCCGTCCTATGAGGATAAATACCTCGCCACTGTGCAGCACGGGGTCTATCTCTAGCTGCGCCTCCCCGATGTGCTCCCCCGAGGGCAGGTATACGGAAAAGATCTTCCGGTGTTCGCTGTCGAAGGCCGCCCTCCAGTCCTCGGCAGAGGCGTGGATTAGTTGCTCTGGTACGTAGCCTATATGGACAGGGTTGCCCCTGGCATCCACCCCGTACCACGAGCCGTTGACCTCCGGGTCCTTTAGCCACTGGGCCATGCGGGCCACGTCTTCGCGAGAGACGGGTCGCAGCTCCACCTCTGGCAACATCCTGCACCTCCTCCTGTGGGATGACGACACACTCCATGGGATGCACGGCAGGCCGGGCGCCGGGCTTGGTTGGCCCCGGATGGGCTGAAGTGAGAAGTGCTTAGAACAGAGGGTCTAGGTTTGTGACTGGATTGTAAAGGGAATGGGGCAGATGTGCAAGAGGTACACCAGGGCACAGCACTGGCAGGGTGCACCCTGCACCC
>DAOUBE010000355.1:0-7227 GCA_034432835.1 Dehalococcoidia bacterium
GGGTGCAGGGGATACAGTCCCTAGAGGAAGTCCTTAGCCTCGTCCCACTGGAGGGCCCATGGGTGCAGGGGACAGAGCCCCCTGCTAGGGGTACCAGGGGAGAATCCCCTAGCTTTACATCCCCCTTCTCCCTGTGGGAGAAGGGGGACTTAGGGGGATGAGGGTTATAAGGGGGAGCCTCGAGGGGGATGGTAATCCCCCTCGACCAGAGAGGGGGATGAGGGCAACAGGGGGAGCCTCGAGGGGGATGCCAATCCCCCTCGACCGAAGAGGGGGATGAGGGCAACAAAGAGGTGAGGCTTTGCGGGTTAACCCCCTAGGGAGCGTCCTGTAGTATGCCAAGGGCGGGGCGATGGCGTATACTGTTTCCATTCTTTTTAGGGAGATGGTGTGACCAGCAAGCCCGATCCCTTGGCCACCGTCAGGGACGCCCGCACGGAGGAGCTAGACCAGGTGGGCAGGCTCCTGCTGGCCGCTTACCAGGAGTTCGCCGCCTACATGCCCCCAGATGTGTGGCGGGCCTACGCCAGTGACATCAGCGACGTGAGGGGGCGGATGGAGGACTCGGAGCTCATCGTGGCCCAGGAAGGAGACCGGCTGGTGGGAGCCGTCACCCTGTATCCCGACGCCTCGCGCATCAAGTACACCCGCTGGCCCTCCCAGTGGGCCTACATCCGGCTGTTGGGAGTGCCCCCGGAGAGCCGGGGCAAGGGCATCGCACGGCTGCTCATGGATGAATGCCTCCGGCGCTGTCGCACCCGCGGCGTGCCCACGGTCAGTCTTCACACCACGGCCCTGATGCAGGTGGCCAAGGGCATGTACGAGCGCATGGGGTTCACCCGCATCCCGGAGTACGACTTCCACCCCGCCCCCGGCGTAGTGGTCATGGCCTATCGCCTGGACCTGTGAAGGGCTACCCCAGTCTGGGGAAGCTACACCGTGCCTGGGCCTACCGCGGGCCAGCCCTAGGCCGCGCTCCACTCAGCGGCGTACTTCCGACTCCTCCCGCTTCCGCACCCGCG
Source organism: Dehalococcoidia bacterium (assembly GCA_034432835.1). GTDB lineage: Bacteria > Chloroflexota > Dehalococcoidia > Lucifugimonadales > DAOUBE01 > DAOUBE01. Next base: position 1,023 of record DAOUBE010000355.1, read on the forward strand.
CCCCCACAGCCTCCCACGCCGCCTGGAGGGAGAGCAGGCTTGGTATGCCTAGCACCGCCACCACGAACAGGATCACCGCGTGGGACAGCAGCCCCAGGCTGGCCACCTCTGCTTGGGAGCCTACACCCAGGGCCAGGAAGATGGCCATCCAGAAGGCCTCGTACTGGCCTATGTAGCCCGGACTGAGGGGAAGGATCATCCCCAGGGTGACCACCACGAAGCCCAGGAGCACCAGCCACGGCGACGTGTCCAGCCCCACGGCCAGGAACACCACGTACACCTTGGCGAAGTTGACCATCCACATGGCCAGGGACAGCAGCAGGGCCAGAGCAAAGTAGCGCGGCTGCCTCACGAAATGGGCCCCGGCCAGCACAGAGGCAAACAACCTGGGCACCGTCGACTTGACCCTACCGGGCAGCGGCAGCATGCCGGACGCCCGCGCCACCAGGTTGGTGGCCGTCTGGGCGTTGAACACCGCCGCGAAGAGCAAGAACACCAGCACCAGGGCCACGGCGCCCGATATGCGCAGCGCCAGGTCCACCCACTGGTCCAGGCTGGTGGATATGGACACCACCACGGCCGATACCACGCCCAGGAGGATGATGGTCACCAGGTCCAGCAGGCGGCCCGCCGCCACCGAGGTCAATCCCTCGGCGTAGGGGATGCCGTGGTTCAGCTTCAGAAAGCCGGGCTTCACCAGCTCGCCTAGCTGGAAGGGCAGGATGGAGGTGACCAGGTAGGCCGTCCGCGAGTACTTGAAGGCGGCCATGGGGGACAGCCGCCAGCTCAGGATGGATGACCAGCGCACCGCCTCCAGAAAGTAGAACAACGCCATGAGCAGCAGCGCCAGGAGCAGGTAGCCAAGGTTGGCCCCGGCGATGACCGAGGCCACCTTCCCCAGGTCCACAGTGCGCAGGGCAGCGTACCCCAGTCCAATGCCCAGGCCAAGGAGTACCAGGGTTCGGATTAGGGCGGCAGGTCGAAGTAAGAGGGAGGGCAGGAGCTTTATCTCGTTTGCTGCCATATCTTCAAGAGCCCCAGGCCATGGGCAACCGCGATCCCTGGCACCTTCCGCCATTTATAGACCCTGGTCGCACCTGCCTTCCTTAGCCTGTGGTTCACGGGGAGCTCCATTATCTTGAAACCGTACCGGTAAGCACGGGCAACGAACTCCCACCAGAACCCTTGTTTTAAGACCCCCAGCTCTGGCGTGAGCTTCTGCAACACCCGCTGCTGGATAAGCAGGTAGGGGCAGCTTGGGTCGTGGATTGGAACGTTGAACAGGGCCTTGTACCAGAGCTTGAATGTACCCGACATAATCTTGCGCACCGGCGGGTCGGCCCTGTCCACCCGCCACCCTATGATCACGTCGTACTGGTCCCTGTATCTCCAAAACTGCCAGAAGTCCTGGGGACTGCACTGGCCGTCGGAGTCCACCGCCAGCACGTAGGGAGCCGTACTGGCCCGGAAGCCATCTATGACCGCCTGGGAGTACCCTTTCCGGGCGTCGTCCATGATGAGCTTCATGGGAAACTCCCTGCTGCACTGGACCAGCACCTCCTTGGTGTTGTCCGTGCTACCGTCCTCGCAGGCCACGAACCGGAGGTTGATGTCCTGGGACAGCTCCTCGTACCACTCCCGAAGGGTGTTGGCTATACTCTCCCCTTCGTTGTGTATGGGCATGACTATCTCTAACTCAGTTTCTCGTCCGTTGTGACCCGTCTGGGCCATGGCATCCACTCCTTACGTACGGGAATCCTTGGCCGGTCCGCCCTGGCCATCTCCAGGTGCCAGGTGGCGTCAGACCGCGGGCCGGCCTTAGCGCTGCATGAGAAGCCGGTCCAGGTTCATCCTGACCTCTTCGGCGTTCTTGTGGGCCTGGTACCACTGGATGGTCTTGGTGAACCCTTCCTCATAGGAGACCTTGGGCTCCCAGTTGAGTACCTCCCTGGCCTTGGTCAGGTCGGCGGCACGAGAGGCCACCCCTGTAGGCTTGCTCAGGTCGTGGATAATCCTGTCCGGCCACCAGTCCATGATGTCGAAGATCATGGCCACAGCCTTGTTGATGACTATGCGATCGTCCCGTCCTACATTTATGGCCGAGCCATCCTCCACCACCTCGGCCACTCGGACCATCCCGTCCACTATGTCCTGCACGTAGGTGAAGTTCCGGTCCTGCTCCCCAGTGCCCCATATCACGTAGGGGTCCATGCGGGCGTAGGCCTTGGCTATGAGGGCGATGATGGCGTGGGTCTCGTTCTCCCGAGGGCCGTAGGCGGTGAAGATGCGGGCCGCCCCCGTCTTCATGCCGTACTCCCGATGGTAGGCCTTGAGGGCCATCTCCCCCATGAGCTTGGCCCACCCGTACTCCAAGTCGGCGAAGGCCTTGTCCCTAACAAAAGGGTCGGCGTCCTCCTCCTTGAGCAGGTAGGTGGAGCCTGTGTCCTCCTGAAGGTAAGAGGGATAGACGCACGCGGAGCTGGCGAAGCAGAACCGCTCCACCCCTGCCCTCTGTGCCTCCTGGAGCACTAGCTGGTCCAGGATCATGTTGGAGCAGCACTCCGCCGGGTGGGTGTGGATGTACCCCCGCCCGCCGTGCAGCGCAGCCAGGTGGAACACCACCTCCTTGCCCTTCACCATCTCCCGCGTGAAGTTGATGTCTTTCAGGTCACCCTGACACACCGTCAGCCCGTCGGAGCGCCAGCAGTTGCTGCCCTCCTGCCTCAGGGGATACTCCAGGTACTCAAGCCTCCCACTGGACAGATCGTCGGCAACCGTGACCTGGGCCCCCTTGGCCAGCAGCGTATCCACAAGGTGGCTGCCAATAAAGGATGCTCCCCCCGTGACGAGCACCTTCCTGTTCTCCCACATACCTCACCTCGTCTTCATCGACTTTACCGGGCGGTCCCGGCCGGCACTGTCCCCACGGCAATGAAGCTGAACCGGTCCGTTCTGGTCACCACGGCTCCCACAGCTCCCTGAGGGACAAAGCTGGTGGGCAGCACTTCCCAAAGGTTGGTCCTGTTGTTGAAGCGGAATGCCCGTATCATGGATATGTCACCGACTTGCTGGAGCTCCGCCGCCTCCATGGGCAGCGTCACCACCACAGGCTGGGTATAGGTGACGGGATTCACCTGGCCGTCCAGGAGGGTCTGCAGCTCGATGCCCCGGACTACAGTGACCCCCTGGGGTGGCGGGGAAAGCCTGGCCGGATTCAAGTGCTTCACCGCCACCTGGACCTGCCTGTTGGCTAGGCTCAGGGGCAGCGACCATGCCGGGATATCCACCTGCACCTTGCCATCGGGCGTTTGTAGCATGGTGTCCGCCTCGATCATCACCGCCGACACTATCTCAGAGAGGATGTCGGGCGTGGGCGAAGGCGTGATGGTGGGCCCGGGGGAAGGCTGGATGAAGGCCCCGGCAGGCGCCACCACAAACTCCACCGGTCGTGAGGAGAAGGTCGGCTTGACGTAGCTGCCTGTGTGCAGGTGGACCTGGGCAGTGTACCGGCCGGTCTGCATGGCCCTGGTGTCCAGTTGGATTACGTAGGTCAGCTTAGTGATGGGGGCCTTCTTGTAGGCCCCGTAGTCATAAACGTAGCGGTAGCTCTTGTATCCGTAGCCGCCATAGCCATAGCCGTACCCATACCCAAAGAAATACCCCTGCCCCCTGGGTTGGGCGTAGCCGTACCCGTACCCGTAGCCAGGCTGGTAGCCATAACCGTAGCCTGGTCGATAGCCGTACCCATACCCGTAGGCGTAGGGGTCGTACCCGTAGCGGTACCCGTAGGCGACGTTGGGGCTGCTGATGAGGCGGACAGACCTTACCCTGGGGTCACCAGTGACGATGAGTCCTGAAGGGTTGAACAGAACTCGGATAGGTGTGGGCCCTTTAATGTCCACTTCGATCCTCTGGATGGGGATGAGCTCGCCCGCGGGGATGGTGATGTCCACGGTGAAGGCGAGGTCTGCGCCCTGGGCAACCGCACTGGGCAGGTTGCGTATGGCGATGTCAACGGCTCCGGCCGGTTTGCCCTGGCCTAAAAGGAGCCAGAGCGCCACTCCCAGTGCTATGAGCCCCGCCATAGCTACGCGGGAGCCTCGTGGGAGCTTCCAACCCATTTGCCCCACTGTCCCACCTCCTCCTCAGAAAAGGGTTAGGAAGATTCTTGCGAGGGGTGCATCCCGGAAGGTTCTACCGGCGTATGCTTTACGCTCTATTACATACTGGTGGGTGTGGAGGGAGCCTTTCCGCCAGGCCCTCCCCTGAGCCATGCCAAGGATTGTTCACTGGGACGTTATTCACTTGTTTTATGGTAATTTTGGAAACTGTCAGCGCATAGCTCCATTTGCATGATTCGTGAGTGCCTAGCTCTAGTCTTTTCGGACTATGTTGGCCGTAGCAGTGCCAGATTTGATGACAGCCCTCTCCCCTTCTACGGCTATGGAGCCCAAGGTTATCCCCACCTCCGCCATCCCCAAGGCCCGCCCTAAGCCCTGGCTGGTATTGACTGGCCCCATAGCGGAAAATACAATGAAATGACATTGGCGTAGAAACAGGGTTAATGGATGCAGACAGCAAGGCCAGGGTAAAGGGCAAGGTTGTCAGGCTGGTGTCCGCAGGGGGTGTGGTGTACAAGAAGGAAGGGGAGCAGGTCAGCATCGTACTCTGCGGTAACACGCAGCCAGTCAGGTGGAGCCTGCCCAAGGGAACGCCGAACAAAGGCGAATCACTGGAAGAGACGGCGCTCCGGGAGGTCCGAGAGGAGACTGGCCTGGAGGTGGCCATAGTGCAGCGTATAGGGGAGATCGACTACTGGTTCGTACGGCCCAGCGATAAGGCACGCTGCTTCAAGACGGTGCACTTCTACCTCATGACCCCCCTGGGCGGCTCTATCGAGAGACACGACCCCGAGTTCGAGAAGGTCCAGTGGTTCCCCGCCAACGAGGCCCTGGAAGTCATTACCTACGAGAACGAAGCCAAGATCATTCGGCAGGCCCTTTCCCTAATCCCTTCCGGGTGTAAGGTTTGATCGCTGTGGAATTGAGAGGGAGCATCACCATTCTCCGGGAGAAGCGCCTGGAGGATGCCCCGCAGGACTACCAGTGGCGCACCGACGCCGAGCTGGCCAAGCTGGATGCCGCCGTGCCCCTTCGGGTACCCTATGAGGAGTACCTGAGGCACTACAAGGAAGAGCTGCGCCACCCCACTCCCTGGTCCCGCAGAATGGCCATCCTCACCCTGGACGGCAAGCACATCGGCAACTGCATGTACTACGATATCGACACCATCAACCAGGAAGCCGAGCTGGGGATCATGATTGGGGACAAGCAGTACTGGAGCCAGGGCTATGGCTACGATGCCATCGTTACCCTGGTGGACCACATCTTCTCCACCACCTCCCTGAGGCGCATATACCTCCACACCCTGGAGTGGAACCACCGCGCCCGCCGCTGTTTCGAGAAGTGCGGTTTTCAGACGGTACGGCCAGTACGCCGCACCGGCTACAACTTCATCCTCATGGAGCTGTACAAGGACCGCTGGCTCCAGATCCGGGAAGAGAAGCTGGCGGCCCGCCCCCGTCCCAGGACCCCCGAGGGCGGCGACGCCTCTCCCGGCGCCGTCACTAAGCCTGTGGAGGCGCAGGGGGCGACGGATTAAGTAGCTCTACCCCCACTGTGGGGGGGAACACCCGCACCAGCTCCTCCACCGTCCACCGGCCCTCTTTCCGCAGCATACGCACCGGCTCCGGGTTGTTGAACAGCGAGACCAGCCCGTCGGCCACGTGGAAGACCCGCCCGTTGACGTGCCCCGCCTCGTCCGAGGCCAGCCACACCACGAAGGGCGCCACCTCCTCCGGCTCTCCCATGATCATGGCCTCCAGCATGGCTGTGTTGGGAGCGGTGCCCAGGCCCACGGGCGGGCGCCGCGCCTCTTCGGGCAGGGTGGCCGTCATCCGTGTCTTGGCCGAAGGCGCTACGCTGTTGGCAGTCACCCCGTACCGGCCCATGTCCCGGGCCACCACTCGAGTGAACCCCGCGATGGCGTCCTTGGCCGCTCCGTAGTTAGCCTGCCCTATGTTCCCGTACAGCCCGGCCGTGGACGTGAAGGTAATGATGCGACCGGAGCGCTGCTGGCGGAAGAGGGCACAGGCGTGTCTGACCACGGTGAAGGTACCCTTGAGGTGGACGGCGATGACCTGGTC
>DAOUBE010000356.1:0-12101 GCA_034432835.1 Dehalococcoidia bacterium
CAAGGCCAAGCATACTATACCAAAGCTGGGCAGGAGCCGCAACATACGCAGGGAGGGGGCATCGTCGCGCGGGACAGGTACCCAGGGGTGCCCGGGGAGAATCCTTTGGCACGCCCCGAGGGCGGGTGGGACAGGCAAGGAACCATCTTGTTGTCCATAAGAGGGTGTGGGGTGTATCCTGCCCCTAGGAGCGGGAGGGGCTCTTCACCTTGGGAGCGGCCCGCCTCTTGGCCTCAAAGCTGCCCTGCACGTCCCGAACCTCCAGGGCGCCGCTCTCCAGCAAGATACCCCGGATGTTGGACAGGTGGCGGCGTCTTACCCTGGTGGCCAGCACCACCCGCCCCAGCTCTACCTGCTTGGAGTAGTAGCGGATCATCTCGGAGGACATTCCGCGCTCGTACCCCACCGCCAGCCCAACGTAGCTCCCCACCATCCCTCCCACCTTCCACACCATGCTTATGATCATGAGCTGGTGGGAGAGGGACTTCACCAGGAGCAGCGAGAAGATGATGCTGAGGAAGAATACGATGGCGGAGCCCACTACAGCCCCCTTTAGGGCCATGGGAAGCACTAGCTCGCCCGATTCCACCAGGTTGGCGGCGGAGACGTAACGAGGCCCGGTGACCGGACCGGCCCCGTCCCTGTCAACGTCCTGCGCTAGCAGGACCACCCGCCGGCTGAGGTAGCCCGCGCCCTCCAGCATTCCCAGGGCGGCCAGCGCCGACGCCTTAGATGGAAAGATGGCTGCTACAAGCTGGCTCATGGGTATGCTCGTCCCCCGTGGGAGCAGGCTAGGGCTTCTTATTTTACCATCCCGTTCCCCAATTGGACACCCGGCTCGCCCGCTGGCCTCCACCCCTGCGGGGCCTGGGAGTGGTAAATCTGGGCCTTCCAGAACAGCCGTAAAGGGGGAAGGCGGCGCCGGCCAGCTACTCGGGCACCTGCTGGGCGGCGAACTCCCTTGCCCACCGGTCGGCGGCCAGCAACTCCTCCAGCGATGGATTGGGTTTGCTATCGTGGCCAATGAAGGCCCGCTCCACTATGCGGGGGATATCCTGGAATCCTATCTGGCGGTGGAGGAACAGGGAGATAGCCGTCTCGTTGGCGGCGTTGAGCACGGCCAGGCTGGTGCCGCCCGCCCGGGCCGCCCGCATGGCCAGCCGGAAGCAAGGGAACCGGCCTTCCTCCAGCGGCTGGAAGGTAAGCTGGCCCAGGTCCTCCAGACTTAGCTGGGGCAGCGTCGGATTGTCCCACCGCTGGGGATAGGACAGGGCTAGCTGGATGGCGCTCCGAGGGTTCGAGGGGCCCAGGATGGCCTTAAAATACCCGTCCCTGAGCTGGACCAGCGCCCGGGCCCTGTCCTGGGGGTGGAACAGCACCCGGATGTTGTCCAGAGGCACGTCCAGAAGGTAGTGGGCCTGGATCACCTGGACTGCCTTGGTCATCAGTGTGGCGGCGTCTATGGCCCGCTTTCGCCCCATGGGCATGGTGGGGTGGGTGGAGACGGCCTCTGGGCTCACCCTGGCCATCTGGCCGAGCTGCCCGGAGCGCACCGGCCCCCACCGGGAGGGTATGATCAGCCATCGGGGCCTATCCTTCTCCCCCATCAGACACTGCCACGCCGCCGACACCTCGTTATCCACGGGGACCAGGGTCGCCCCATGCTCCGCCGCCTCGGCCTTGAGGAGGCCCCCCGCCATGAGTAGCACCTCCGTGTTACCCAGCACCACCTTCTTCCCCGCCCGGATGGCCCTCAGGGTCGGCTTCAGGTCCGCCACCCCCACCGACGCCACTACCACCACGTCGGCCGAAGGGTGGCCCGCCAGCTCTTCCATAGGGGCAACCTGGGTCTGCAGTAGCGCCCAGTCCTCGGGCAGGGGCAGGCCCTCGGCGAAGGCGACCAGTCGGGGATGGAACTCCTTGACCTGCTCGGCCAGCAGGGTCAGGTTACGACCTGCCCCCAGCCCCACCACGGTGAACCGGTTGGGGAAGGCGCGGATGACCCCCAGCACCATCTGCCCCAGGGCACCCGTGGAGCCCAGAACGCACACACCCTTGCGATCGTCGCTCATGGCATACCCATCTTAGCAGCCCTAACCGCCCGCTGGCAAACGCCTCCGCTGCCTGCCGCTAACGGTTCTTCACCCCTAGCAGGATCACTATCCCCGTGACCAGCAGCACCAGGACTATCCCCAGGGCGATGCGATAGGCGTTGATCCCTACTTGCTCCTCCAGGGCCGATATGGTGGCCCCCACTATAAATGGCCCCATGACCGCGCTGACCTTGCCCATCAGGTTATACAGTCCGAAGAACTGGCCCAGGTTCTCAGGAGGGGATAGCCTTATCAGCAGCACCCTATCGGTGGTCCACAGGGCGCCCAGGCTGAGCCCCGACAGCACCCCTATGGCCCAGAAGGAGGCCGGATAGACTGTGCTGGCCCCGGCAATGATCACCACCGTCCACTGGGCCAGCACCAGCACCAGCGTCCGCTTGGGGCCCATCCAGTCCACCACCCTCCCGTACACAAAGGCGCCCACCACGGCGAAGATGGCTCCCACCAGGAACAGCGCTCGGTTCATCTCATCGGTGAAGTTCAGCACCTTGACCGTGTACGTCGCTACAAAGACCGTCACTGTGGTGATGGCATCGATGTAGAAGAGCCGCGCCACCAGGTAGCGGAACACGTTGGCGTGTCGCCGGGCTTCCTTCAGGGTCTGGAACACCCGCTGGTACCCCTCGATGATGTAGCTCCAGCGCCAGGGTTCCCGGAACCTCTCTTTCACAAAGAGGAAGCATGGTAGGGACAGGAACAAGTAGAGCAGGCCCGTGGGCAGGAAGGCCCACCCTCGGCCCCCCAACTGTACGAAGGGCACCAGCAGCAGCACGCCCACTACCGTCCCCGTGTACCCCATGGCCACCCCCAGCCCCGAGATGCGCCCCCGGCTCTCCGAGTCAGCCACGGCGTCCAGAAGGGCGTCGTAGTAAAGCAGGGCGGACTGGAAGGTGAACATGGCCAAAGCGAAGAAGAACAGGCTCAAGGTCAGGTTCTCGCCCGCGGCTATCAGCGACATGGCCACCACGGCCACGCCGGTGAACAGCATCAGGAAGGGGAGTCGCCGGCCGTACCGGTCCGACACCGCCCCCAGCACCGGCGACACCAAGGCTACCACTACCAGCGAGCTGGAATAGACCGTGCCGTATATGACCTCCCGCACGTTGTGGTCGTCTATGAACCACAGGGCCACGTACAGGGTGATGGTCATGGGCCAGAGGGAGTTCCCCGCATCGTATAACGCCCAGCTCAGCACCGCCCCGCGGCTGGCCTTCTTGCTGGCCGTGGCGCTGCGCAAGGCGCTGACCACCCGCCGGGTCACCGCGGCAGGATTGAGGCCGGCCTGCATCGCCCTGAAGCTACTCACCATCTGCCCTTTCTAGCAACGTGGGAAGGGTGTCCTGGACTGTGAAAGAAGCTTGGATACGGGGCCCCCAGCCGGGCTGCTCCCGTGAGGGCGTGGGGGCCAGGAGAGAGGGGAGGGGCGGACGCTGGTTGTTGCCATTCTTTTGGCCTACAACATATGCTACAGCCTGCCCTTACTGCAAGGGGAACGGAGGCTGGAACCACTTACTCGTGTCGTTCACCTCCAGGGCCACCACCCACTTCACCCAGTGGAACCCCCGCCTGCCCGGCGCCACCAGCCTCACCGGGGCCCCGTGCTGGTGGGACAGCGCCTCGCCTCCCACCCCTGTCGCCAGCAGGCATCTCCTGGCCTCGGCCAGGGAGAACCGCCTGTAGTACCCCGTGACCGAGCGCACGGTGACGCTGGCCGCCTGGGGCAGCAGGCCCGCCCGGTCCAACACCCTTGCCAGGGGTACCCCCTGCCATAGCTGGGTGGAATACCACCCGCCCGTGCAGTCCAGGGTGGCCTCCACCTCCTCCTGGCCCTGGCCTAGCTCCTGGTAGTCCAGCTCCAGGGGCCGCTGCACCAGCCCCGTCACCCTCAGTCGCCACGAGTCCACGTCTATGGGAGAGGGGTTGTCGTTTAGCCACGAGGTAACGGGGAAGGCGTTGCCCGAAAAGCTGCCCGCCTCGTAGGAGCCGGTGAACCGGCGCCCTCTTCCAGGTAGGTCCAGCACCGCCGACGCCGCCTCGCCTAGCCTCCACAGGACCACCCCGGCCACCAGCAGGCCCGCGGCCCGCAGCAGGGCGCGCCTCCCCGCCCAGAACCGCCTCCGTAGGCTGACCCGATGGAACAGGGTGTGCCACAACAGGATGGGGATAAGGCCCACGGCCAGGTAGATGTGCCAGCTCACCCCGCTGAACCCCAGCAAGTAGAACGACCCCGTGTGGGCCTAGGCTACCCCCAGCCCCAGCACCGCAAGCAGCAGCCCCAGAAGCAGAAGAGATGCCGACTTGGGTACCCTGGCCCTCTTCCAGCGGCCCCGGAGGAGTGACCCCAGGATGTTCTGCCCCTTCCACAGCAGAAGGGCCACTACGGCCAGGCCCCCCGCCCGGTGCAGCCATAGGATGGGGGCGCTCCCCTCCGAGCCCGATGCCAGACCCCAGAAGCCGTTGGCTACCTGGAACAGCACCAAGAAGAGCAGCAGTACATTGGCCCAGGGGTACTTCACCTCGCCCCCGAGGGGTCATTGGCAGACTTGTGCTCTTAGCATAACATAACGACCAGGATATGCACGGCCCGCATGCCAGAACGCCCCAGACCCCTGGCGTCGCCCGCCTCTCATGGCGTGACCCGCTCTCCTTCAGGACGAGCCCCAGCAGGAGACGGTGGGTTATCCTGAGGGAGCGCAGCGACCGAAGGACCTGGAGGGGAGGTGGCCCATCCCCACCAGATTCTGAGCCCTTGGTCCAAGGGCTCAGAACGACAGCCATCAGCCTCCCGTGGCCCTCTGCAGTGCCGCTTCTCCACCGGGACAGAGGGTGGTGGGTGCCCCCACCACAAGCGAAGAGTACCCCAACCTCTCCTTAAGGGGGCCATCGGGGTATGTGACCAGGGAGGGCGTAGTGTGGGTACAGGGTGCACCCTGCTGTGGACAAGCCGCACGCCGGAGGCCCTCCATCTACTCCTGCGGCCATCCCACCCGCCGCACAACCCGTCCTAACCCCTAATCCTCTCCACCGCCCACTCAAAGGCTTCGATGGTCCGCTGCACATCCTCCTCCGTGTGGCACAGACCAATGTAGAACTTCTGTGGGTAGCCCTTGAGGATCCCCTTCTCCAGCAGCAGCATGTTAAAGCGGCCCAACATAGCCTTGTCCGCCTTCAGGCTGGAGCGATAGGTGGTGATGGGCTGGTCGGTAAAGTACACGTCGAAGAGGCACTCCACGCCCACGAGCTGGATGGGGATCTCCGCCTGGGCAAAGAGCCGCTTCAGCGCCTCCTGGAGCTTGCGGCCCGTGGCCCGGATCTTGTCATAAGTCCCTGGCCGGCGCATCACCTCCAGCGTCGCCAGGCCCGCCACCGACGCGACGGGGTTGCCGCTGAGCGTTCCCACCTGTGACACGTAGGTCCCCGGCTCCGCCCGCTGGGGGTCGAAGCAGCGCATGATCTCCTCCCGGCCTGCCACCGCCGCCAGGGGGAACCCGCCCCCCACGATCTTCCCCAAGGTGCACAGGTCGGGCACCACGCCGTACCCGCCGTCGGCCGACTGTGCGCCGCCGTAGGACAGTCGGAACCCCGTCACAATCTCATCGAACACCAGCGGAATCTGGTACCGCTCCGTCACCTCTCGCAGGCCCTGAAGGAACCCGGGCACCGGCGGGATAATGCGCTGCACCGGCTCGACAATCACCGCCGCCAACTCGTCGTGGTACTTCTCGATGATGGCCGTGGTAGTCTCGATGTCGTTGAAGGGCGCCACCAGCACCAGGTCACTGGCCGCCCTGGGTATCCCCGCCGCCTCCGGCACCGACTGGGGGAAGTCGGGAGGATTAGCCGGGTTGATGCTCAACCATCCGTAGTCGCTGGTGCCGTGGAAACCGCCCTCGAACTTCAGCACCTTGTCCCGTTTGCGGTAGGCCCGGCAGATACGCAGCGCCTGGAAATCGGCCTCCGTGCCGCTGGTGGTGAAGCGCACCTGCTCGGCGCAGGGCACCGCCCGCACAATCTCCTCCGCCAGCTCCACCGCCTTCTCGTTGGTGGCGAAGAAGGTGAACCCGTCCTCCAGCGCCTCCTGGACCGCCTTGACCACGTGGGGGTGCGAGTGCCCCAACACCATGGGCCCCGATCCCAGCAGGTAGTCTATGTACTCGTTGCCGCTGACGTCCCAGACTCGGCTCCCCTTCCCCTTGGCCACCAGGAAGCTGTGCTTCGAGTCCAGATAGACGTTGCCCAGACTGCCTCCGGGCAGGTACCGGGCCGCCTTCTCCAGCAGCTCTTTCTCCCGTTGGGTGCGCTTCATTCTTCTATCTCCTTCTCCGCAACTTTTCCAGCTCTTCACGGATAAGCCCACACTGTTTGAGGGTACCCAGGAGGGTACCTTTGGCCAGCTCATGGTGTAGAGGGACGACAGTCCTGTATTCAACTTTTTGTAGGGTTATATGGCTTACCCAATTATCCTCTATCTGCTGCCCCCTCCACAATCCGCCGCTCCTCCTCCGTCAGCCCGTAAAGGTCGTACACCGCCTGGTCTATCTCTCGGTCCTTCTGCTCTATCGCCCTCAGCAGCTCATCCCGCTCGTTACACGGCGTGTTTCGTATGGGCGACACCCTCCGTTGCAGCTCCAGCATCTCCTCCACCAGCCCCACGATCCGGTGGTGCATCGCCTTCTCTCCAGGGTCCGAGAAGTCAATACGCCGTATGGGGAGAGGACGAAGGAACATGTGTTTATAGATGTAGAATCCACCAGCTTTAGGGACTGTCGTACGCTTATAGTAGTACTCAAGAAGGCGAGAGTTAAGCAACCCTAAGAGGAAGTACAAATTTGGTAGCATTCTCTCTTTGGGGATGATGCCAGAAGTCGTGTCCAGATAAAACTGGGTCTCGTCGGATATGCTGAATCTTGCCTCAATAGAGACTTCTCGCACAACAATTTTCTTAACAGCTTGCTTATCGAAGCTCCTTTGGTTCCAAAGCTCGTACCACAGCTTTGATGACGCATCAAAGTATTCTCTACCACTTAGCCCATCTTGGTCATGCCTTACGAACCTTTTAGAACTCAAGTAATTATAGATACATGGAAAATTGGCCCTTAACTCTTCTTCAGTAAGTGGGATAGTCTGCCCACCAACAGCCTTATAAGGATACAAAAGTACATGTGTTATTCCTCCAAATAATATCTTTCTACGTGTCTACCTTGTAACGCTGGCTTGAGTAAGGCTTCCTCCAACCCAAGTTTCTGTGCCTCGCTCTTGGGCAAAAGAAACACAGCGTTTTGCCCCGTAACTACTCCCTCGAAAATACCTTCAACCAGGTCACCAAGCGGAACACAGTTCTGCGACCTAACCCTGTCAACCACCTTTGCCTGTATCGGATCTAGAAATACCCACCCTTTGGAAGATAACCTTGTTTGCGCTGTAGTAATGGGTGGGCTATCAATTCCTCGGAAATATTCAAACGTGGCAGTCGGAGAGGGCTTCACCTTACGAATGATAAGAATGCAAGTGTAATTTAAGGCATCCTCGAAGACTTGGCTGTGCTCAAAATCGACGATACTTTCGACCTTGCAGCTCAGCCGTAGCAGCTCCCGAAGGGCCTGCCCGTGTTGCCTTTTCATAAAGTTGGTGGGACAAATGAAACCTAGTAGGCCACCTTCCTTAAGTAATTGGAGACCACGTTCTATAAATGGTATGTAGACGTCAAATCGTCCAATGGCCGATTTGAACCTCTCTCTCAAATACGGCTTGTCTTCCTCAAATCCCTGAAACCCTACATACGGCGGGTTGCCTATCACCACATCAAAGCCACCCTCTTCCATCACCTTCCGGAACTCCTGCTCCCAGTTGAACGGGTGCTTGTCCCGCCATCCCTCCCCAAAGTAGGGCCTCAGCTCAGCCTCACCGCCAGAGATCAGGGAGTTCCCTCTCTTTATGTTGTCTGCCAGGCTGGGCAGTAGCTCCCGCCTTGCCAGTGCCCTCAGCAGTAGGTTCAGACGCGCTATCTCCACCGCTTTGTCGTCCAGGTCCACGCCGTAAACGTTGTTCCTTAGGATGGGCATGCGGTACTCATGGGTCAGGTCCTTCAGGGCCATCCCAGCGTTAGCTGCGTGCCACCTGAGAAGCTCATCGTACGCCCGTATTAGGAACGAACCGGAACCACACGCTGGGTCCAGCACCCTTATCTCATGAATCCTGTCGGGCCGGTTGCTGTTCTCCTCAATGAACCGGCCCACTGTCTGCCGCACTATGTATTCCACCACCCACTTGGGCGTGTAGTAGATGCCTTGGGCCTTCCGCCTCTGGGGCTTCTCTACAACCTCTACAACTTCTTCCACCGCCCTCTCAGGCGTAGCCCCCAGTGCCAACTGTCGCTGCATCTGCTGATGGCGTCGAGTGACTAGCTGGGCCACGTGTCCCAGGTACTGCTCGTACACTCGGCCCAGAATGTCTGCGTCAATGCCGGAGAAGTCGTACCTCAGGTCAGTCTTGGGCACATGGTACAGACCCTTGATAATCTCTTCCACCACATCGTCGTCAATGTGTACCTGGTCCGCTATGTGAAGCTGGAACAGCTCGCTGTCGTAGTACCCGTCGAACTGCCTGAACACCCTTCGCAGCCCCTCCCAAAGTGACTGCCCCCGCCTGTGGGCTGCTATGTGCTGACGTAGCATGGGCTCCAGCACAGGGTCTTCCAACTTCCGGTCTTCGCACGTCCGTATGAAAACCAGTCGGTTAAATATCCGCTGTATAGTCTCGTCCACTATTGTTAGGGACAGGTCAGACCTGTAGGTGTGGACCTGTCTGAAGAGGACCTCTCTCCAGTCTCGAAGCTGTTCGAAGAGGCGCTTCTCTACAGGAATCCTCAGGGGCTGGATGCCCAGCTTCTGCGCCTCTCTGTCCAGCTCACCACCCTGGACGTTCTCACGGGAGAGCAGGCCCAGTGCAGAAAAGTCGGTGAGATACTGGTCCGCTGTGAGAGTAATGAACCTGCGGGCCTCGATGTCCCCCGTGAAAAGCCACAGTTGCCTGAAGTTGGTCAGCACTACCCAGGGAATGCTCCGGCTGTAGGCGTAGGAGACTGCCTGCTTCACCCAATCAGGGTGGTCTTTCAGGTCAGCTCTAAGGGGCTTGGCCTCCAGGTAGAACCGGGACACCCCCTGGATGCGAAACGTGTAGTCAACCCTCCCCTGCCCCGTCCCGTGCTCCGCCGCCACCTCCGAGGCGTCGTTCACGTTCCAGCCCAGGGCCTCAAAAAGCGGCAGTATAAAATCCTTCTTGGTATTCTCTTCGTTGTACTGCCGCATCTCAGGCTGGCTCAGCCTCTGGCATCGCCCCACCAGCTCCCCTATCTTCTCTTTCGCCTGCTCTCTGTCCATCCTGGCTCCCTGCCATCCTACCCTTACCCCACACCTCCCCGTCCCCTAAGTTGGGTTTACCGCCGGGCCCTGCTTTGCCCCCTGTGAATTGGCCGTCTGATCAGATGAAAGCCCTTTGGCCCCGTTTCACTCAGTGTCTTTCCGGGCCCCCACTTGCCGGGGCAAAGGACCCGGCGCGGGGCTCCGGAGAACAATCAAAGACATTGACGGGTCGCCAATTCACGACCCGCCAAGAACCCCTTCAAGCCATCAACTTGCACGAGGCACAATCAAACAGCCAGACCACCCTCCCGCCTCCTGCCAGTCCCACCCATAGGAGGGGGTTAGTGAGAGGGCCGTTGAAGCCGACCACTGCAGTCGGCGGTACAGCAATACCCTTGTCCCCCTTACCAGGCGGAGACGGGGCTAGCGCCCTGGCTAAACCTTGGCAGCCCGGTGCATCACCTCCACCAGCTCCCTGACCGCCTTGGCCGAGCGTTCCAGCGCCGCCTTCTCCTCCGACGTCAGCTTGATCTCGATAATCTGCTCGATGCCGCCGGCCCCCAGCTTCACCGGCACCCCTACGTACAGGCCCCGGATGCCGTACTCCCCCTGAAGGTAGGCCGCGCACGGCAGGATGCGCTTCCTGTCCAGCAGGATAGCCTCGGCCATCTGGGCCACCGCCGCCGAGGGCGCGTAGTAGGCGCTCCCTGTCTTCAGCAGCTTCACTATCTCCGCCCCGCCGTCCCTGGTCCTCTGGACAATGGCGTCGATCCTCTCCTTGGGCAGCAACTCGGTGATAGGGATGCCGCCCACGGTAGTGTAGCCCACCAGGGGCACCATGGTGTCCCCATGGCCGCCCAGCACGTAGGCCTGAACATCCTCCACCGACACTTTGAGCTCCTGGGCGATAAAGGTGCGGAAGCGGGCCGTGTCCAGCACCCCGGCCATGCCTACCACCCGCTCCCGGGGCAGGCCGCTCACCTCGTAGGCCGCCTGGGCCATGGCATCCAGAGGGTTGGTGACGATGATGTAAATGGCGTTGGGAGACCTTCTCACCACCTCCTTCATCACGCCGGTGACGATGCCCATGTTGGTCATCAGCAGGTCGTCGCGGCTCATCCCCGGCTTGCGGGCGATGCCGGCAGTGATGATGACCAGGTCCGAGTCCGCGGTCTCGTCGTACCCGTTGGAGCCCACGATATAGGCGTCGGAGCCCACCACCGGCCCCGACTCCAGCATATCCAGGGCCTTACCCTGGGGCAGGTCTGGGACCACGTCCACCAGCACCACATCGGCGTAGCCGCGGTCGAAGATGCGCTGGGCCGTGGTGGCACCTACGTTCCCCGCGCCGATGATAGACACTTTCTTACGCATGAGCCTTAATCCTCCTCATCTCTCGTATTATGGCGTCGGCCATCTCAGAGGTTCCCACGGCCGTGGGGTCATTCCTGTCGGCCTTGAAGTCGTAGGTCACGTACTTCCCCTCGGCGATAACCCTGGCCGTGGCCTTCTCTACCCTGTCGGCGGCCTCGTTCTCCCCCAGGTATCTCAACATGAGCATGCCGGAAAGGATGCAGGCGGTGGGGTTCACCTTGTTCAGGCCAGCGTACTTGGGGGCGCTGCCGTGGATGGCCTCGAACACCGCCCCCTTCTCGCCGATGTTGGCCCCCGGCGCCACGCCCAGGCCGCCCACCAGGCCGGCGCACAGGTCCGACACGATATCGCCGTAGAGGTTGGGCAGCACTAGCACGTCGTACTCTTCGGGCCGGGAGACAAGCTGCATGCATAGGTTGTCGATGAGCTTCTCGTCGTACTCGATGTCTGGGTAGCCCTTGGCCACCTCCCGGGCCACCTGGTAGAACAGGCCGTCGGTGAACTTCATGATGTTGGCCTTGGTCACCGCCGTCACCTTCTTGCGGCCGTTCTTGCGGGCGTAGTCAAAGGCGAACTTAACTATACGCTGGGTGCCAAAGACGGAGATGGCCTTGATGCTGAAGGCCGAGTCGTCGCGCACCTTGAAGTTATTCTCGCGGATGAGCTGGATCATCTTCTTGGCCGCCGCCGAGTCCTTCTCAAACTCGATGCCGGCGTACAGGTCCTCGGTGTTCTCGCGAATGACCACCAAGTCAACGTTGTCGTAGCGGCTACGAACACCTTTGTACACCTTGCACGGGCGGACGCAAGCGTACAGGTCCAGGGCCTTGCGTATAGCCACGTTGACGCTGCGGAAGCCGCTGCCGATGGGTGTGGTAATGGGGCCCTTGAAGCCTACGCCCCTCTTGGCGATGGCGTCCAGCACGTGATCGGGCAGGGGGGTGCCGTACTTCTTGATGGCAGGCTCGCCCACCTCCTGGACGTCCCAGTTGAACTTGACGCCCGTGGCTTCCACCACGCGGCGGGCCGCCTCCATCACCTCCGGGCCTATCCCGTCCCCTGGCAGCAGGACAACATCGTAAGCCATGATGCCTCCTTAGGGTGATTGAGCACTGTGCCCCCACATTATACGGTGTGGAAAAGCTGGCGGGCAAACGCATGTACTGGTTCAGTACATATGAGACAGTCGGGCTATTTTAGGGACCAGTTCTGGGTGGTGCTTAGTAAGATACTGGGCTGGGGTGTTGTAGTC
>DAOUBE010000357.1:0-3329 GCA_034432835.1 Dehalococcoidia bacterium
TGGACACCACCAACCTCTCCCTGCGCTTCACCCGCAACCGCATCCGCCACCGGCTGATGCCCGTGCTGCGTCAGTTCAACCCCCGCATCCGAGATAGCCTGTTGCGCCTGTCCAGGGCGGTGTCCCTGGAGCAGGACTACGTGGAGGGCCAGGTAGCTTGCGCCTGGAGCCAGGCGGCCCGCCACAGGGATGGCCTGGTGACCCTGGACAAAGACGCCCTGGCCTCCCTACACCCCTGGTTGCGGCGGCTGGTGATGCGCCAAGCCTACCAGGCCCTCACCGGCGACCCTCGCCGGCTGGAAGAGGCCCACCTGGAGGCCATGGCCCAGTTCTTGGACGCCCCCACGGGCAAGGTGTTGCACCTGCCCAGGGGGGTGCGCCTGTTTAGCGGCTACGGCACCCTACTTGTGAGCACGTCGGCAGAGCCACCCGTCCCCCTGCCTCCATTGGAAGGGGAGCACGGGCTGCAGGTACCGGGGGAGACGGCCCTTCCCGGCTGGCTGGTGCGCGCCCAAGTCCTGGAGACGCTCCCCCAGGGTGCCTTGGGGGGCGACACCTTGGCCTACCTGGACCTGGAGGCCCTGGGCGGGCCGCTGACGGTGCGGGCCCGCCGGCCTGGGGACCGCTTCCAGCCCCTGGGCATGGAGGGCCAGCGGAAGCTCCAGGACTTCCTGGTGGACCAGAAGGTGCCCCGTAGCTGGCGGGACAGGGTGCCCTTGGTGGTGTCCCCCAGGGGCACCGCCTGGGTAGTGGGGTACCGCATCGCCCAGTGGGCCCGGGTGACCCCAGAGACCCGGCGGGTGCTGAAGCTAAGCTTCCATCCTAGGTAACAGAATGGTTATCTGACTGATACTCAGGGCGGCTTGACACCCCAGAAAATCAGAGTATTCTAAGTCCATTCTTTTATGTTAAAGGTCAGCCTCTGCCTCCGGACGGCCGGAGACACCTATCTTGCCCCCAGATCTCAAAAGAAGGGAGACTCATGTACGGAAGCATCTTCAGGATGAAGGTCAAGCCTGGCCAGGAGCAGAAGCTGGTGGAGATGTTTAAAGAGTGGGAGCAGCAACGCCGGCCCAAGGTAAAGGGTGTCGTAGCCTCCTACCTGCTGAAGCCAGATAGGAAGCGCAACGAGATGGTGGCCGTGGCCGTGTTCCAGGACAAGCAGACCTACCGCGCCAACGCCGACGACCCGGAGCAGGACCGGTGGTACCGCCGCATGCGAGAGCTGCTGGAGGCCGACCCCGAGTGGGAGGATGGAGAATTCGTCGCCTCTGGGCGATAGCTCTCCCTCAGAGAAAGCCCCAGCGCAGCGGTGATGCCTTTGCTGCGGCACCGACCGTAGTGATTGCGTCTAGCTAGGGGCTTGGATGACGCACTACCCACGCCGCTCAAGGAGACAAGCCGTGGTCGGGAGCCTGGCGACCAGGATAAACCAGGTGGTGATACCGTGGGTGGGCCACCTGAACAACACGGGTGAATATAGACAAAAGGCCGTAAGGGCGGCCCATAGCGCCAGTACCTACCAGCGGCTGGTGGCTCTCAAGCCCACCACAGGGCGCCCTGGATTCTGGGCTTGATTCTGTGACCTCCGGCCCACCGGGGATGGTCCAGACAGGTGTTGGTGCGGGGCAATCCCAGCTACAGCCCCAACAAGCGGGCGGGGTTGTCCTTGACCATCATGCCCACCTCCACCTCCTCCAGGCCCGCCTCCAGCAGGTGGGCGATGCCCATGCGCAGTCCCTCGGGCGCTATGGGGTGGAAGGCTTGACCAAAGTCGGTGCTCAGGATGCAGTTCTCCGCCCCCACGTAGCGCACCATCTCCACCAGCTCCTTGGGGGGCATGCGGAGGCGCAGGGGCATCATCACGGCCACGCAGTGCTCGATGAGGGCGCCCATCTGGGCCAGCTCCTTCATCTGCTCCACGGTCATCCCCATCCAGTAGTGGATGTGGGAGGCGTGGGTGACCACGATGCGGTTGATGCCCATGTTGCGGGCCTCCCTGACCAGGGCCAGGCTCTCCTGGGGGGAGATGTGGCCGGTGGCCAGCACCAGGTCGTGGCTGCGGACCACCTCCAGGATGGTATAGACCTCGGGAAGCAGGCGGCCGTCCTGGCTGGCCACGGCCACGCCGCCGGGGAGGCCCTGGCGGCGGCGGTCGGCCATGGCGGAGAAGGTGGGCATCCACACTACCTTGCCGCCCATTTTGGCGGTGGCTTCCACAGCCATGGGGTTCAGGCCACCCACCTCCACGTCCAGGCACAGGCTGCCCACCAGCTCTATGCCCGGGACTATCTTAGACACGGTGTAGGCCACCGGCTGGGTGGGGTACTCGTGGCTCTTGAGCACCAGGCCTCGCATACCCAGGTCCCGGGCCCGCTGGGCCAGCTCGATGGCATCGGAGCGGCGTTCCACCCGGGGGTCCGGGGCAAAGTGCACGTGGATATCTATGGCCCCCTCGATCAACCGGTCAATGGCGCTCATGAGGCCTCCTCTGCGTTAAAGGTTACAGAAAAGCCGCCACAGGCAACCTTTGTACCCGTGGCGGCATGTCCGCCAAGGCAAAAGGCCAGATGTAACGGCAGGCAAGCAAGGGCTAGGCCGCCTTGGCCGCCCGCTTGTTTCGTGGGGCAGCAGCAGGCTTGAGGACCTTGGCCCCCAAGACCTTCTCCATATGCTCCAGGGCCCACTTGTGGGACTTCTCGTCGAAGGAGGCTACACAGTCTGTAGGCACCTCCACGGTGTAGTCCCGGTTGCGGGCATCGGCGACGGTGTGGAGGACGCATATGTTGGTGCACACGCCGCACACGATGACCTTCTCGGGCCGTGCCAGGCGCAGCCGGCTCTCCAGGTCGGTGCCGAAGAAGGCACTATAGCGCCTCTTGGGTATCACCACGCCGCTCTTCACAAACTCGGCCAGCTCCGGGATGATCTCGTTCTCCTCCGTCCCCTTGATGCAGTGGGGAGGGAACATTTGGAACTCCAGGTCGTTGGGGTCGTGGGTATCGGCGATGAAGAAGAGCTTGCTGCCCGCCTGGCGCTCCCGCTTGAGGAGCTCCTGAACGTTGGGGATGATCTTACGGGCGTCGTCGCCGCAGTAAAGGGTGAATCTGGGGTCCAGGAACCCTTTCAGCATGTCCACTACCAGGACAGCGTTGGGCATACCATCACCTCCTCCGGGGTGGTAACTGCTCGCTCCCCACCTACTTTATATCTGTCCCGCCCTTGATTCAAGATACTGTACTGGTTCAGTACATATGAGACAGTCGGGCTATTTTAGGGACCAGTTCTGGGTGGTGCTTAGTAAGATACTGGGCTGGGGTGTTGTAGTC
>DAOUBE010000358.1:0-2157 GCA_034432835.1 Dehalococcoidia bacterium
AGACCTTGGGTGCGGGTGGTTGCCTATGTCAGAAGTCGCCTGCCTTGACATAGGGATAGCTCCAGAGGGCCACCTGAAGCACTACCGCCTTGGTCCAGGCCTGGTGCATCTTCTCCACCTCCTGGGCGCTGTGGCCCTTCTTGGCTAAGAAGGGCTTGATGGTGGCCGTGATGGGGTAGATGAAGGCGATGACGTAGCGCAGGGGAATGTTGGGGACCGACTGTACTTTGTCCGTCTGGTTCTTCTTGGTGCGGTGGTGACGCAGGCCGATCTCGTACTGGTAGTCCAACCAGGCTTGGTCATAGGGGCGGTTGCAGGTGTCCAGGATCCACTGGCCGAAGCGCTGCCGAACAGAAGCCAGGTAGTCGGCATCGGGTTTGCCGTCTCGGCCGGTGAAGTAATAGACCAGGTGAGGGTGGGCCGCCACGAAGCCGTACCAGACGTCTAGCACCTGCTCTACCTGGTCGGCCAGCACCTGACCCGCCATCCGGAGGTAACCTTCGTCCTCCTGGGTGAAGAGGACGGACTGCTTGAGCAGGTCCAGGTCCCCCAGGGATACCGGAGACCGGGGGACGGAGGTCGACCCGTAGGTGTAGCCCTTTATGGACTTGGTAGCCATGCTTTCCTCCTGGCTGAGCTTACCTTGCTTTTCTGCTACTATAGAGCTATGTTCTGGCTCATGGTCAATTACGCACTTTCTGGTTATCAGGTTACCGAAAGGAGACTGGAGTCGTGAGCCTGTCTGTGGAGAGTGAGGTCGGGGGCCTAATCTCAGGCCCGGCGGCCAGCGAGGATGTCTGGCTGGAGCTCCTGGGCTGCAAGTGGTCGCTGCGTATATTAGGGGAACTGTTCAAGGGTGGCCGGCGGCCTGCGGAGCTGCAGCGCCTGGTCCCAGGGATCACCAGAAAGGTGCTCTACGACCGCCTCAGGAAGCTGCAGGCCCACGGGCTGGTGGAGCGTTGGGAGAACGGAGGTTACCCGCTGTACGTGGAGTACCAGGTGACGGAGCGGGGGAGAGGTCTCCGGCCGCTGGTGGAGCACCTGGTATCGGGTGGCCCCGGCATTGAGGCCGTGGCCGCGGTGCTTAAGTGCAAGTGGATGAGAGACGTTCTGGGGCTGCTCTCCCAGTGCCCGAGACGCATGAGCGAGCTGAAGAGGGAGCTGCCAGGGGTGAGCAACAAGGTGCTTTTGGATGTTCTTCAAAAGCTGGAAAGCTTCGGGCTCGTCCAGCGACAGGTGGCAGCCGGGCGCCCGGTGTCTGTGCTTTACGCGGCCAGCGACAGGGCGCGGAGGTGGGATGCCATCAGACTCATTCTGCACGGCAAACCAGGATAGCAAGCCGTTGGATGGGTGGCCTTCGGAACGGAGTGCTTCCGTGGGCTGCTGTCTGGCGATGGGTGGCTGGCCAGCCTGTATAGGGTCAAGGACCTTTGAACTGGCCTTCGTGGGTCCAGCGATTCACAGGTTGCGAGCGCGAAGGCACAGTAGTCTGACTTAGCGGGCAAACCCCGCATGGAATTGGTGCACAGTCACAGTCGCGTTCCCCAGCATTCGTGCCTTCTGGTGCAGCCGCTCAAGTACGCCATCGCTTACTGAGCCGTAGACTTCAATCTTCTCCAAGTCTATCAGCCCTGAGAATTTTCGGAACTCAGGCCCACCTACGTCCATGTGGTATTCCAAGCATGCAGAATCAGGATGAACGGCAACAACGGTCATCCGTGTTCGGTTTTCGTTAAGGAAGAAGGCGTAAGAGATGAGCCGAGGAACGTTTGCTTCCACGAAGGCAGCCAAGCTCTTCATGGCTGCCTCGAGTTCTTCGAGCTTCCTGTGGCGAATGGTGGAGGTATCGATATAGACAATGGGCTGTGACATTCATGCCCCCTTTGCTGACCCCCTGGTCAGCTCGAGAAGATGATGACCTGGATTTGAGCCAGGAACACCGTTGCAGTGGCTGCCCGGCCTGGATTCGAACCAGGGCTAAGGGATCCAAAGTCCCCTGTGCTACCGCTACACCACCGGGCACCAAGTCCAGTCTACCGGCGCCCTATATAGGCGTCAAGGAAGTGTACTGGTTCAGTACATATGAGACAGTCGGGCTATTTTAGGGACCAGTTCTGGGTGGTGCTTAGTAAGATACTGGGCTGGGGTGTTGTAGTC
>DAOUBE010000359.1:0-2885 GCA_034432835.1 Dehalococcoidia bacterium
CCCCCTCGACCGAAGAGGGGGATGAGGGCAACAAGGGGGAGCCTCGAGGGGGATGCCCAATCCCCCTCGACCGAAGAGGGGGATGAGGGCAACAAGGGGGAGCCTCGAGGGGGATGCCCAATCCCCCTCGACCGAAGAGGGGGATGAGGGTCACAAGCGTCCAGTCAAAGGTGTCCTGGGCTGCGGCAGGCCCTGAGATGCGATAATGAAGATGGCAGCCCGTTGGAGAATTGTGGAGGTGGACCCAGGTGGCCGCACGGCTGACAGGCGAAGCCAAGCGCCGCTATGTGGCGGCTATGTTCTCCCGCATAGTGCCCCGCTATGACCTGATGAACACCCTCATGACGGCGGGGATGCACCACCGCTGGCGCCGTCGGGCGGCCCGCAAGGCGGTGGGGGGGCTGGCGGGCCTGGCTCTGGACCTGGCCACGGGCACGGGGGACTTGGCCCTGGACCTGGTGCGTACGGGCGAGGTGACCGCGGTGGTGGGCCTAGACCTGGTGCCGGATATGCTGCGATCTGCCAAAGCCAAGGTCCTCCGCCGTGGAGTGCAGTCCATCGACCTGGTGGCCGGCGATGCCCTCAGCCTGCCCTTCCCCGACGGCACCTTCGCCTGCGTGACCTCCGGGTTCCTGCTGCGGAACCTACCGGACCTGGAGGCGGCCCTGCGGGAGATGGTGCGAGTGACCCGGCCTGGTGGCCGGGTGGTGGCCCTGGACATAACCCCCGTGGCAAGGCGCGGCCTGTTCCCCGCCCTGTTCCGCTTCTATTTCCGGCGCGTTGTCCCCTTGATGGGAGGGCTCATCGCCGGAGACCGGGAGGCCTACACCTACCTTCCCAGCTCCGTGGACCCCTTGCCCCCGGCCCCAGAGTTGGCCCACCTCTTTGAAGCTGCCGGCCTGGAGCAGGTGGGCTACCAGCTCATGGGCTTGGGGACGGTGGCCCTGCACTGGGGCACCAGGCCGGCCCCTTAGGGACGCTGGAGGGACTGGAGGGCCTTCTGGTAGTCCTCCGGGGAGTTCAGGTCCAGAAGCACCTCCGGCCAGTCCACATCCACGTAGTTGACCTGGGCCTGGTGGCGGCGGACGACGGCCTTCAGCCCCTGGGTCTCCTCTTGGATGGCCTTCAGTTCCGGCAGCAGAGAGGCGCGGAAGGCCATGGGGTGGCCCCGCCTACCCTGGTAGCGGGGCTGGGAGATGGGGCTCTGGGAGGCCAGATGGGAGTCCACCAGGGCTTTGAGGCACCGGCCCGACCGCGGCTGGTCCACGGCCAGGATGAGGATATCGGTGGTATCGGGAGGTAGGCTGGAGAGGCCGGCCTTAATGGATGTGGTCTTGCCCTGCTTGTAGTGGGGGTTGAGGACGATGGTGGCCTCAGGCTTCCCCTCTACCAGGGGCTTCAAAAGCTCCGCCTGGTGTCCCAGCACCACCACCACGCAGGCGACCCCTGCTTCCAGGAGGGCGTCCAGTTGGTGCATCAGGAGGGGCTTACCCTGCCACGGGAGGAGGGCCTTGAGCTGCCCCATGCGGGTGGACTGGCCGGCGGCTAGGAGGACGGCGCCGACTGTCCTGCGGTGGACCACTGCTCCTCGCGGACGCGCTGCTCTATCTTCTCCAGCATCTTGTCGTCCAGCTTCATAGGCCGACCGGTGCCGCCCAGGCGGTCCATGATGATCTCGGACATGATGCTCACGGCGATCTCCTCGGGCGTGAGGGCGCCGATGTCCAGGCCTATTGGGGCGTGGATCTGGCGGACGCGCTCCATAGGGATGCCGTGTTTGAGAAGGGCCTCAAAAATGAGGATGGTCTTGCGCTTGCTGCCCACCAGGCCGACGTAGCGGGCCCGGGTGCGGGCCGCGGCCTCCAGGGCCAAGTCGTCGAAGCGATGGCCCCGGGTGGCAACGACGATGAAGGTGTTAACGTTGATGGGCACCTGCTCCAGGCTCTTGGCAAAGTCGCCCACCACCACGCCGTCGGCCTCGGGGAAGCGCTCCACGCTGGCGAACTGGGGCCGGTCGTCGATGACGTAGGCCCGGAAGCCCAGGCTCTTGGCCAGGGGGACCAGGGCCTTTCCGATGTGACCTCCGCCCATCATGATGAGGGTGGGTGGGGTGGTGAAGCCCTCCACAAAGAGCTCGGTGCCGTCCTGGGCGATGAGGTGCTTGTTGCGGCCCAGGTCGGCCACGGCCTTCATGGCCTCCACGGCCTCGTTGTCCAGGGCCTCGGTACCCAGGGAGCCCATGGTGGTGCCGTCACTGCGCAGAAGGAGGTGGTAGCCCAGGTTGTGGGCGCCGGGGACGGCCTTGATGACGGTGGCCATGGCCACGGGGTCACCGCCCTGGTAGGCCTTCAAAATCTCCCGGCCGAAGGGGAGGAAGACCTCGTCCAGGAGGGGTTCCAGGAAGAAGTACATGGTGCCACCACAGACCAGGCCATCTCGGGCGGCTATGTCCTCATTCAGGTAGTAGTCCTTGTACTGGGGGCCGCCGCCCTTGCGGAGGATCTCCTTGGCGGCGAACCAGATGTCGCCCTCCACGCAGCCACCACCCAGGGTACCCACAGCGCTGCCGTCCTTGCGGACCAGGAGCCTGGCGCCGGGTTTCTGGGGGGTGGAGCCTCGAGTCCTGACCACGGTGGCCAGGACGCAGGGCTGCCCCTGTTCCATCTGCCGTATGGCCTCTTCCAACACTACCTGCATAGGCCACCCTCCCTTGGTGTCGTCCTGGGAAGATGCGATTAGGCGGATTCCCTACACACCAAGAATACCACCGACCCGTTAGGGGGACAAGGGAGTGTACTGGTTCAGTACATATGAGACAGTCGGGCTATTTTAGGGACCAGTTCTGGGTGGTGCTTAGTAAGATACTGGGCTGGGGTGTTGTAGTC
>DAOUBE010000360.1:0-3995 GCA_034432835.1 Dehalococcoidia bacterium
GACTACAACACCCCAGCCCAGTATCTTACTAAGCACCACCCAGAACTGGTCCCTAAAATAGCCCGACTGTCTCATATGTACTGAACCAGTACAATGCCTTGACTTTTGAGAAGGCGTTACCTATACTTGAATTCGATTAGGGCGGCTTAGGCCGCCCTGTTTTAGGTCTGCCCAGTCCAGTTGCCCCAGTGGCGCAATGGCAGCGCAGCCGACTTGTAATCGGCAGGTTAGTGGGTTCGACTCCCCTCTGGGGCTTGTGTTGCGCAGGTATCGTCTCACCTACAGGGGACATCTCCCCGCTAAGCGTAATTCAGCATGAGGAATGTTGGCGCAGCACATATGGGTATGCTAAACTAAGCACTGGATATGGAGGGGTGGGTGAGTGGCTAAAGCCACCAGACTGTAAATCTGGCGCCCGGAAGGGCTTCGTAGGTTCGAATCCTACCCCCTCCACCACTTCATAGCCAGGGGTGAGCCCACATAGCTCAGCGGTAGAGCACAGTCTTGGTAAGACTGGGGTCGCCGGTTCAATCCCGGCTGTGGGCTCCATATTCTAGGAGGAGCTAAATGGCGAAGCAGAAGTTTGTTCGAACTAAGCCCCACGTGAACGTCGGGACCATAGGCCACGTTGACCATGGTAAGACCACGCTGACGGCGGCCATCACTCACGTGTTGGCGGCAGCGGGCACGGGGACCAAGCCCCTTACCTACGACCAGATCGACTCGGCTCCTGAGGAGAAGGCCCGTGGCCTGACCATCAGCATCTCTCATATCGAGTACGAAACCGAGAAGCGGCACTACGCCCACGTGGACTGCCCTGGCCACGCCGACTACATCAAGAACATGATCACGGGTGCCGCCCAGATGGACGGCGCCATCTTGGTGGTGAGCGCCCCGGACGGCCCCATGCCCCAGACCCGTGAGCACATCCTCCTGGCCCGTCAGGTGGAGGTGCCCCGGATAGTGGTGGCCCTGAACAAGGTTGACGCCATGGACGACCCGGAGCTGCTGGAGCTGGTAGAGATGGAGGTCCGCGACCTTCTGAAGCGGTACCAGTTCCCGGGCGATGAGACCCCCGTTATCCGGGTCTCGGCCCTGAAGGCCCTGGAGTGCGGCTGCGGCAAGAGGGACTGCCAGTGGTGCGGCAAGATCCTGCAGCTTATGGATGCAGTGGACGAATACATTCCAGTGCCCATGCGCCCGCGGGACCGGCCCTTCCTGATGCCCGTGGAGGACGTGTTCAGCATCAAGGGCCGTGGCACCGTGGTGACGGGCAGGGTCGAGCGCGGCACCGTGAAGGTGGGCGAGGAGGTCGAGCTGGTCGGGTTCGGCAGGGTTAACAAGACCGTGGTGACGGGCCTGGAGATGTTCCACAAGGTCCTGGACGAGGCCGAGCCCGGTGACGCCGTGGGCGTCCTGCTACGCGGCATCGACCGCGAGGATGTGGAGCGCGGCGAGGTGCTGGCCAAGCCTGGCTCCCTGAAGCCCTACCAGGTCTTCGACGCTGAGGTGTACGTGCTGAGCAAGGAGGAGGGTGGCAGGCATACCCCCTTCTTCTCCGGCTACAAGCCCCAGTTCTACATCAGGACCTCGGACATCACCGGCGAGATCAAGCTGCCCGAAGGGGTAGAGATGGTGATGCCTGGAGACAACACCCGGATGCAGATAAAGCTGATCTACCCCGTGCCCGTGGAGGAGGGCCTGCGCTTCGCCATACGCGAGGGTGGCCGTACCGTTGGCGCCGGGGTGATAACCAAGGTGGTGAGTTAGCATGGCCAAAAAGGGCGATGTGCGCATGATCATCACCCTTGCCTGCAGTGATTGCCGGGAGAGGAATTATACCTCTGAAAAGAACCGGCGGAACGACTCCCAGCGTTTGGAGCTGCGGAAGTACTGCCCGCGGTGCCACCGCCATACGGTGCACCGAGAGACCAGGTAGGTGATGGCTAGGCAGTCCACAAAGAACCCGGCGCGTATCCTAACACCGGAGAAGGTGAGGCGGGCTAACGTAGGCCAGTTCTTCCGCGACATCGTGGCTGAGCTGCGGAAGGTCACCTGGCCCACCAGGGAGGAGACGGCCCGCCTTACAGCCATTGTTCTCATAATCTCCGGCGTCATAGGAGCGATCCTGGCCCTCATCGATATCCTGTTCGCACGGGTATTCCGATTCTTCATCTGAACGAGTGGTGAGCTATGGCCGTCGGCGGCGACAAGAAGGATACCAAGCAGGTTGAAGAGAAAGAGGCTCGCTGGTACATCATCCACACCTATTCCGGGCAGGAGGAGCGAGTCAAGAAGAACCTGGAGCAGCGTATCCAGTCCTTGGATATGAAGCATAAGATCTTCCAGGTGGTGGTGCCCACGGAGCAGGAGATCGTTATAAAGGAAGGGAAGCGCCGCCAGGAGGCCCGCAAGGTGTTTCCCGGGTACATTCTGGTGCAGATGGCCCTGGACGACGAGAGCTGGTACGTGGTGCGCAACACCCCCGGCGTTACCGGCTTCGTCTCGGCGGAGGACGAGGGACGCCCCAAGCCTGTACCCCTGGATGAGAAGGAGGTCCAGGCCATCCTGAGCCAGATGGAGTCGGGCCCACCTAAGGTGAAGGTGGGGTTCCAGAGGGGCCAGTCGGTGCGCATTATCTCCGGGCCCTTCGCCGACTTCATAGGCACCGTGAACGAAGTGGATACCGATAAGGGGAAGGTCCGAGTCCTGGTCTCCTTCTTCGGAAGAGAGACGCCCGTGGAGCTGGACTTCCTCCAAGTTGAGCGGATCTAGAGGAATCTCATGGCCAAGAAGATCAAGACAGTCCTGAAGCTACAGCTCCCTGCGGGGAAGGCCACCCCGGCCCCTCCCGTGGGCTCCGCCCTGGGCCAGCACGGCGTGAACATAATGGCCTTCGTCAAGGAGTACAACGAACGCACCGCCTCCATGGCGGGGAGCATTGTCCCTGTGCAGATCACGGTGTACGAGGACAGGTCCTTCACCTTTGTGACCAAGACGCCGCCCGCCGCGGACCTTCTGCGAAAGGCCGCCGGCGTGGAGAAGGGTAGCTCCCAGGCGGGAATAGCTACCGTGGGCAAGGTGACCAGGAAAGCTGTGGAGGACATCGCCAAGCTTAAGATGAAGGACTTGAACGCATCGTCCCTGGAGGCTGCGGTGAGGATTATCAAGGGGACCGCCCGCAGCATGGGGATAGAGGTCGAGGAGTAACGGCCGTGGGTAAGCGCAGCAAGCGGTACGCCGAGATTCTGAAGGTCATCGAGCCTAACAAGGAGTACACCCCCCAGGAGGCGGTGGCGGTCCTTAAGAAGACGGCCAACGCCAAGTTCGACGAGACGGTGGAACTGCACCTACGAACGGCAGCCGATCCCAAGCAGTCGGACCAGATGATGCGCGGCACGGCCATTCTGCCCCACGGACTGGGCAAGACGGTCCGGGTGCTGGTGTTCGCCACGGGTGACGCGGCCAACTTGGCCCGGGAGGCGGGGGCGGACTACGTGGGCGACGACGACCTGATCAAGAAGATCGAGGAGGGCTGGGTGGACTTCGAGGTGGCCCTGGCCACCCCCGACATGATGGGTAGGGTGGGCCGCCTGGGCCGCATACTGGGCCGCCGGGGCCTCATGCCCAACCCCAGGACAGGAACGGTGGTCCAGCCCCAGGACCTCCCCAGGGTGATCCGTGAGGCCAAGAAGGGTAGGCTGGACTTCCGCATGGACAGGACAGCCATTATTCATGTGCCCATAGGCAAGGCCAGCTTCCCAGAGCAACATTTGCTGGAGAATATGGCTACCCTAGTGGACACCATCAACCGGTTGAAGCCTGCAGGTATCAAGGGCCAGTTCCTGAAGAGCGCCTTCCTCACGACCACTATGGGGCCAAGCGTTAAGCTGGACCTGAAAAAGTTCAGATAGATATGAGACAGTAGGCGTGGAAAAGTAGAAGCAGAAGGGGCCACACTTCTGGGTGAGAATAGACCAGAAAGGAGGTGGCCC
>DAOUBE010000361.1:0-5024 GCA_034432835.1 Dehalococcoidia bacterium
ACAAGGTCCTGGAGACCCTGGCCAAGGCCAAGGCCGAGGGCCGTACCAGCCTGGACAAGGCCATCACCTCCATTGACGATAGGCTTAACCGGTACACCACCACCGTGGTGGGCTGGCCCAGCAGGCGGCGGAGCCTGAGGAACCCCAGAGGGTCGCCGCTGGTCACTTGAACGGGGCCAAGGGTATAGACGCCTCGCTTGGGGCAGTAGGTGCGCACCTGCCAGTAGCGGAAGCCCCGAGGGGGCAGGCTGACCACGTGGGTGGAGTTGTGGCCAGGCATGTTGGACAGCTCCTCCACCTCCAGCCAGCCCTTGGGCCACCGGCTCCTATTGCGGATGCGTATGCGGCCCTCCAGGTAGCCACCCACATGGGTCCGGGTGAGGGGCCGGCTCACCTCTACGGAAAGCCACCGCAGGTTCAGCCAGGCCCAGAGGAGACCTCCCAGGCCCGCCAGGGCTATAACGTAAACCAGGCGGAAGTAAAGGCCAAAACCACTGGAGTAAGCTCCAAATACCACAAGCCCGAAGAGGATAAGCAGGCCAACTCTACGCCGCATCATCCCACTCACACGGGTCCACAGGGTGTTATGCCCGGGACCGGTAGGATGCCCGGGTCCCCGGCACTGGCACCTGGTCAAGGATGTCCGCTACTACCGCTCGACTCTCGGTACCACCCATTCTGGCTGCTCCTGACACGATGACCCGGTGGGCCATGACCGCCTCGGCCAGCTCCTTGACATCGTCGGGGATGACGTAGTCCCGGTCTCGTATCAGGGCCAGGGCGCGGGCGGTGCGGAAGAGGCCCAGGGAGGCCCTGGGCGAGGCCCCCAGGGCGACGTCCTTGTGACTGCGGCTGGCCTCCACCAGGGACACTATGTACTGGCGGACCAGGGTGTCCACGTACACCTCCTTGGCCGCCTCTTGCAGCAACAGGATTTCGTTGGGGGTGGCCACCGCTTTTAGGGACTCGATGGGGTGGACCCGCTCCTGGTTCTCGATAATATCCAGCTCCTCCTGAAAGCTGGGGTAGCCCAAGCTGATGCGCAGCAGGAAGCGGTCTAGCTGGGCCTCGGGCAGGGGGAAGGTGCCCTCGTATTCGATGGGGTTCTGAGTAGCGATGACGAAGAAGGGCCTGGGGGTGGGGTAGGTAACGCCCTCTACGGTCACCTGGCGCTCTTCCATGGCCTCCAGAAGGGCCGACTGAGTCTTGGGGGTGGCGCGGTTAATCTCATCGGTGAGGACCACCTGGGCCATGACAGGCCCAGGCCGGAACTCGAACTGCCCCGTCTTCTGGTTATAGACGGAGACCCCCGTAACGTCGCTGGGCAGAAGGTCGGGGGTGAACTGGATGCGCTTGAAGGTGCAGCCCGTGGAGGTGGCCAGGCTCTTGGCCAGCATGGTCTTGCCCACGCCCGGCACATCCTCGATGAGGATGTGGCCTTGGCATATGATGGCGACCAGGGCCTTCTCGATTACGCTGTCCTTGCCGATGATGACCTGCTTGACGTTATCTATGATCCTTCGGGCTATCTCCCGGGCTCTGGCATTGTCCCCCACAATTTCCCTCCTTGGCCGGTTTAGAAACATAAAGTTAACGGCGGATTGCTTCAGTGTAGCAGAGGATGGAGCAAGACACAACTGACCGGACCGGGGGTCACCCGCCGGTCTGGAGGCCCTGGCCGGCCGTAGTCTGGCTAGGCAGGTACCCCTTCCCGTGGTGTTGTTCTCGCCCCTCTGGCAACATGGGACCATGCCATGTCCGTAGAAATAGACGATGGGTGGAAAAGGATCGTTCCAGGTCCGGCCGCTGGCTGAAAGCCCTGGGGGAAAGAGCTCCCCCTGTCCCGGCGAGGCCACCTCCCATGACCCGCCAGAATCCAAACAGGGCCACAATTGGTATATTTTCATGAGGGACCTTATTATCATTGGTTAGACGGTCATGGACTGGCTACGGAGACTCCTACCTCCCGACAGACTCCAGCGATGCCTGGCCTCCCTGATGATGGTAGGTCTTCTCCTGCTGCCGCCCCTGGGAGCCGCCCTGGACCATCACTTCCCGGAGAGGCAGCCAGACCACGAGCACATCTACTTGGGCCGGGTGACCCCGTCCCACTTCCATGACTACCAGATACCCCACAGTCACCATCCACCGGAGGAGGGCGGTGGCGGCGGAGCCCCCGCACCGCGGCACAAGGACGTGGTGTACCTCACGTCCTATTCGGCCCGGGCCCAGAGCCTTGCCATGCTGGACACCGTGGTGGCCCAGGAGGCACCGCCTTTCCAGACACAGGAGGGTGAGGGCCTCCTGGTTCCCGCGGCGCGAACCCCGCCCCCTCTAAGGGCACTCCTCGCCCCTCCCTGGAAGCCACCTCTCACCCCCGTTCCCTTCTAGCCAGCCTGTTAGCCCTTCTCAGGGACCCGGCGAATTTATGTACTCCGCTGGGCTTTGGAGCCTGTCTCTAACTGACAGGTATGGGCCAAGAACAGCATCAAATCGGGAGGTAATAGTGAGGCTAGCTTTGCTGACCGGGTTTTCCTTTCTGTTGGCCGTGGTGGCTGTACTTTCTCTCTTTGCTTCCGCAGCCTACGCCCACGAGCGCCGCACCGTCGGCCGGTACCAGTTGGTGGTGGGGTTCATGGCCGAGCCAGCCCTGGAGGGGGTGAAGAACGGGGTGGACCTGCGGGTGACCAACGCCGAGACCACCCAGCCGGTGGAGGGACTACAGGACACCCTCCAGGTGGAGGTTACCTATGTGCCTACCGGCGCCTCTAAGGTAATGAGGCTGCGGGCCATCTTTGGCGAGCCCGGGCGCTACACGGCGGACCTGATACCCACGGCCCCGGGCCACTACCGGTTCCGCTTCTTTGGAAACATCGAGGGGGTGCAGGTCAACGAGACCTTCGACTCGCGGTCTGGCGGCGGTGGGTTCGATGACGTGGGCTCCGCCGGGGACATCCAGTTCCCGGACAGACTACCGGCCTTAAGGGAGCTGGACGGCGTAGCCAGGGGGGCCCTGGAGGCCTCCCAGCAGGCCCAGGACTCGGCTTTGGATGCCAAAAACAGCGTGGGCACAGCCAACACCCTGGCCGTGGTAGGGGTCGTGCTGGGAGCCATGGGCTTAGCGTCAGGGGTCGGAGCGATCGCCCTGGTCTTGAGGAGGCGGTAGGCCGCGGCCTTGGGGATGGAGGCCAGCCCCCATCCCCAAGTCTCCAGGTCAGGCCCCGCCCCTGGCTTGATTAAAAAAAGGCATCTCCAGGTCTGGGAAAGGTGGGGAGATGAGGGCTCTCGCAGTGAAAGGGATTGTGGCCCCGCTGGCGGCGCTTGTGCTGGCTGCCCTGGCGAGTCTGAGGCCCGGGCCGTCCCAGGTGGCCTTTGCCCATGCTAACCTGGCCCGGGCCGAACCCGCCCCCAACTCGGTGCTCGCCCAGGCACCCCAGCGGGTTGTCCTCTGGTTCACGGAGCCCGTGGAACCCAGGTTCAGTGAAATCCACGTGCTCAACCATCAGGGCCAGCGGGTGGACAGGGGAGACGCCGCAGTGGACGGCGTCGATGCCACGTCCATGTCTGTCTCCCTGCCAGATCTGCCCCACGGCACATATACGGTGTCCTGGCGAAACCTCTCCGCCGTGGATGGCCACCCTGCGCGGGGCTCCTTTATATTCTCCGTGGGGGAGGTGACAGGCCACGTGGGGGAGGCTCCCCCAGGGCAGCCGCTGCTGCCCCACCCCCTGGACCCCTTGTTCCGGTGGCTTGTCCTGCTGGCGGGGCTGGCGGTGGTGGGTGGCCTGGGCTTCTACCTGCTGGTGGCCAACCCCGCCCTAAAGGGGAAGGGCCCTGACCAGAGGCTGAGGTACGTGAATCGCCTCCTGACCTGGAGGATAGTCAGGCTCATATGGATATCCTCGGCAGTTTTTCTGGTGGCCTCGGCGGGGCAGCTTCTTGTGCAGACGGCGGTGGTGCACGGCATACCCCTGTCCCAAGCCCTTGACCTCCAGCATATCTCCTCTGTGGTCACAGACACCAACTGGGGAACCCTCTGGCTATGGAGAATAGCCCTGCTTCTGGCCCTGGGCCTGGTGCTGACGGTATCTGTCCGGAGGCAGTCTCGCCTGCCAGGGTCAGGGGATAGGGGGCCCCTTAACCCCCTGCTGACCTGGGCCGCCCTGCTGCTGGGGATGGGTATGCTGCTAACGCTGAGCCTGGTAAGCCACGCCGCTGCCACCGCCGAGGCCAAGGCTGCAGCCATATTCTCAGACTATCTGCACCTGCTGGCCTCTGCCTTCTGGGTGGGAGGCCTGTTCCACCTGGCCGTGGGTGTTCCTCTATTCTGGCGGTCGGTCCCAGACTCAGTGCGTAGGGAGGGCCTGGCAGCCCTGGTGCCCAGGTTCTCCGCCCTTGCGACCCTCAGCGTGGGTACCCTCATCATCACGGGCCTGTTCAGCGCCTGGGCCCAGGTCACGGCCCTGGCTGCGGTGAAGACCCCCTATGGCCTATCCTTGGTGGCCAAGGTGGCGGTCATGGTGCCTTTGCTGCTGCTGGGGGCCCTCAACCTGCTGTGGGTCAGGCCCCGCCTGGCCAAGCCAAGCAGGGCGGGCCAGTGGTTGCGGCGTTTCGTGGCTGGAGAGGCAACCCTGGCCGCGGTGGTGTTGCTGGCGGTGGGGTTCCTGACCGCTTTGGAACCGGCCCGGCAGGCGGCCTCTCGCCAAGGGCTGGGGCAGCCCCAAGGCTTGGTCTTCCACGATACTGTGGAGAACACGGACGTATCGCTGACCATAGAGCCCGGCCGTGTGGGCCCCAACCAGTTCACTGTGTTCCTAAAGGACCGCCTGGGCCGTCCCATCACCAACGCCTCTCAGGTGGTGGTGGGCCTGACTTACCTGGACCAGGACTTGGAGAAGGCGGAGATACCCACCGCCAGCGCAGGCGACGGCCGATACGTGGCGGAGAACGGACTGCTTAGTCTGGAGGGGCCCTGGCAGGTGGAATTGCTGGTGGTAAGACCTGGGGCCTTTGATGCCCGGACA
>DAOUBE010000362.1:0-5484 GCA_034432835.1 Dehalococcoidia bacterium
GAGGCCAGCGCCTACCGCGCCGCCAGCAAGCTCCTCCGCACCCTTAAGGGCCAGTGTCCGGTCCCGGCTCTGGATGAAGGCAGCAGTCACCCCTCTATCCCCGCCTGTGTGAACGTCTCGCCTGGGCCAGCCGCCAGAGCAGTGGAGGCCAGCCTTGCCCAGGCCACCCAGACAAGGGGTGTCACCATGTCCCAGGAGCCAGAGGTAACCCCTGCCCACGACCCCCAGTATGAGGCGGCCATGGCCGCCGCCCTGCGCTTCCTCTCCTACCGCCCCCGGGCCGAGGCCGAGCTGCGGCTGCGCCTGGGCAGGCGGTTCCCCGCTGCCCTGGTGGATACCGTCATCGCCCAGCTCAAGGAGCTCCGCCTGGTGGACGACGCCGCCTTCGCTCGGCTCTGGCGGGAAAGCCGGGAGCGCTACCGGCCCCGCAGCGCCAGCTACATCAAGGGTGAGCTGCTCCGCCTGGGCGTTGGCCGGGAGGTGGCCGAGGAGGCCGTGGCCGGGCTGGACGAGGAGGCCAGCGCCTACCGCGCCGCCAGCAAGCTCCTCCGCACCCTTAAGGGCATAGGCTACCTGGAGTTCCGCCGGAAGGTGGAGGGTTACCTGGGGAGGAGAGGCTTCGGGGCGGGGGTGGTGCGCCGGGTCACGGCCGCCCTGTGGGAGGAGCTATCGGACCCGGTTAGCGGCCACCATCAGGGCCACCGCCAGGATGATGAGCCCAACGATGTCGTTTAGCAGGAACCGGATGCTGCTGGTGCTGATGAACCCGCTGGTGACGAAGGCCACCAGCATGCTAGCTCCAGCTATCACCGCCAGGCCCGTGCCGCGCTTCCGGTTCACTGAGAGGCTTATGGCCTCCCCCACCAGGTAGCCTACCGCCACGGCGATGACCCAGGACAGCAGGGAGAAGCGCACCACCGAGAACAGGAACCCCCAGGCCACTCCCAGGGCTAGGGCCGTGCCCAGGCCCGCTAGAACAGCCACCAGGTAGTGCCTGGCCTTGACATCGAAGGTGGGAAGCCTCTGAAGGCGGGCGCACTGCCTGCACCGAGCGCCAACAGGGGTGTGGATCACGTCCCGCGGGCATATGTACCGGCCACACTTGCCGCAGGCAAGGTTCGTCTCTACATCCGGGTGAAAGCTACACTGGGGCATGGTCCGGAAACCTCAACTCCTGGGGGTCTTGACCTGGCCGGGCATTCTAAGGACCCACTCCTGGTGAGAGCTTACGTCCCGGTCCAGAAGAAGCCTGTTGAGAAACAGCCGCCTCTTGGAGAGGCCGGGAGGCACCGGATGGAAGTTGGCCTCCAGCCGCTTGGCTATCACCAGCACCAGGATGCCGACCATGAGCAGCCGTATGGCCAGAGGCTCCCCCAGCAAGGTGGCCCACACCGGCAGCAGCGCCAGAGATATGAGCACCCACACCGCCGACGCCCTGAACCTGAGCCATCCTGCCAGGGCCACCCCCACGAACAGGACAAACTCCCAGGAGCCTATGGCAGGGTCCCACGGCCCTAACCCGAAGAGGACCCCTATGACCACGGCGATGCCCCTGCCTCCCTTGAAGCCCAGGAACACCGACCAGTTGTGGGCCGCTATAGCCACCAGGCCCGCACCCATGAGCCAGAAGGATGACCGATCCAGGTCCAGCACGTAGTGGCCCACCCAAAGGGGCGATGCACCCTTACCCAGGATCTCGAAGAAGCCCAGGGGCACCACCCACTTCTTGCCCACGTGGTACCACAGGTTGGTGCCACCCACGGTACCGCTGCCGTATTTCCGTATGTCGATCCCTTTGACCAGGCGGGCAATGATGTAGGCCGTGGGGATGGCACCCAGTAGATAGCTGTATATGTACAGGAACGCTATGTCTATGGTCACTCCCTGACTCCAGCGTCCACCGAGGTACTGGCTAGCGCCTCTCCGTGACCAGGCCCTTCAACCTGGCCACCACATCCAGGGGCGGGCCCATGTCCCCCGGCTGCGGCTCCCCCGGCGTCCCCAGGGCGTGGTAATCGCTGCCACCGCACGGCAGAAGGCCACACCGGTTGGCCACATCCAGGAGCTCGCTGATCTTTTCGGGGGTGTAGAAGGCGTAGTACACCTCCATACCCACCAGGCCGGCAGCCTTCAGCTCCCTGACAGTGGCCTCTAGGTCTGGAAGCTCCGCAGGGTGGGCCAGGACCGCCACGCCACCAGCGTCCTGGATAAACTTTATGGCCTCGGCGGGGACCAGCTTCTCCCGCTCGGCGTAGGCCGGGTCGTTACGGCCAATGTACCCATTGAAGGCGTCCTGGGGCTTCTGGATGTATCCTTTCTCCACCATGGCCTGAGCTATGTGCGGCCGGCCAATGGCGGCGCCGTTGGCTATCTCCTTCACCCGCTCCCAGTCCACGTACACCCCCATGGCCGCCAGCTTCTCCACCATCCTCTTAGCGCGGCCTTCCCGTCCCTCTCGGAACCTCACCAGGGTCTGCTGCAACCTCTGGTCGTGGCGGTCAATAAAGTAGCCTAGGATGTGTATCTCGTTCCTGGGCACGTCAGTGCTCAGCTCGATGCCAGGTATAACCTCCAGCTCTGGATAAGCTGAGGCCGCGCGGAAGGCCTCTTCCAGCCCCTCGGTGGAGTCGTGGTCCGTGATCGCCACCACCTTCAGCCCCTTCCGCGCCACCAGCTCTATCAACTGGGTGGGCGTGAGGCGTCCGTCGGAGGCCGTGGTATGAAGGTGCAAATCTACCAACGCCATACTCACTCCACTATACGGTCTATTCGCTGGATGGACTTGGCCAGGCCGCTGACCTCGTCCACCTCCACCATCACCGAATTGAAGCTCACCGGGCCCCCGGGCACGGTGAGGCGGTTGGGCGTCTGCACCAGGAACCTATGCAGGGCGTCCCTGGGGTCCGTCCCTATTATCGAGTTTACCGGGCCAACCATACCCACGTCGGTGATAGCGGCGGTACCCTTGGGGAGGATGCGGGGGTCGGCAGTGGGCACGTGGGTATGGGTGCCCAGGACCGCGCTGACCCTGCCGTCCAGGTACCAGGCCAGGGCCTGCTTCTCCGAAGTAGCCTCGGCGTGGAAGTCCACCAGCACCACCCTGGGCCGCTCCTGGCCCATCTCCCCCAGAAGCCGGTCTATGGCCCTGAAGGGACAGTCCAGGGGGGCCATGAACACCCTACCTATGGCGTTGACCACCATGGCCCTCTTTAGGACGATGTATCCCCGGCCAGGCACGCCCGCGGGGTAGTTCAGCGGCCTGAGGAGAGGCATCTCCCCGTCCAGGTAGGGGAGGATCTCCCGCTGGTCCCACAAGTGGTTCCCTGAGGTTATCACATCCACCCCTGCGTCCAGGAGCTCTCTGGCCGTTTCCGGCGTTATGCCAAAGCCACCGGCTGCATTTTCGCCGTTGGCTACTACCAGGTCAAGCCCGTACTCCTGCCTCAGCTTGGACAGGAGGATGTGCACCGCCCTGCGGCCAGGCCTTCCTACTATGTCGCCTATCATCAGTATTCTCAACAGAGCAATTCCTCATCTGGACTCGGGCTGGGGAACACGAACACCGGCCCCGACAAGGTGGGACCTGGCCATCAGGAGCGCAGGACCGCTGACCTTCCCCCTCCGCAAGCCTGCAACATCCTCTAAGAGTATACCAGCTTGGCTAATAAATGCGAGGCTGAGGTTACGGCCCGCAGGAAAGAAGTTGCTCCCCGGGGGTTGACCCCCCTCGGGGAGCAACTTTGCCACGACCCTCCTACAGTCTATGGCCAGATATCGGCCTTGGACAGCGCCATCACCGGGCGTACTCTACCGAGCGCGTCTCGCGGATGACCGTCACCTTAATCTGGCCGGGATAGACCAGCTTCTCTTCGATCTTCTTGACGATGTCCCTGGCCAGCATGGCGGCCCCCACGTCGTCGATGCTCTCAGGCTTCACCATGATCCGTACCTCGCGGCCGGCCTGTATGGCGTACACCTTCTCGATACCGGGGAAGTCGCCCGCCACGGCCTCCAGGGCCTCCAGGCGCTTAACGTAGTGCTCTAGGGACTCCTTCCTGGCGCCGGGCCTGGCGGCGCTTATGGCGTCGGCAGCGGCCACCAGGAACGCCTCTATGGAGCCACGCTCCTCGTCATGGTGCTCCATGATGGCCCGGTAGATGGGGTCGGGAATGCCGTACCGGCGGGCCACCTCGGCACCTATCTCGGCGTGGGGCCCCTCCACCTCATGGCTCAGGGCCTTGCCGATGTCGTGGAGCAGGCCGCCGGTCTTGGCCACCTCTATATTAGCGCCGATCTCGGCGGCCATCATGCCGGCCAAAAGGGCCACCTCCACGCTGTGCTTAAGCACGTTTTCACCGTAGCTATAGCGGAACTTGAGGCGGCCCAGCAGCTTTACCAGCTCTGGGTTCAAGCCCCGCACGCCGGCTTCGAACACGGCCTGTTCGCCTGCCTTCTGGATGGTCTCCTCAACTTCCTTCTGAGCCCGGGCCACCGCTTCTTCGATGCGGGCAGGCTGAATGCGGCCGTCGGATATCAGCTTCTCCAGGGCCAGACGGGCCACATCCCGCCGTATGGGATCGAAGCAGGATACGGTGACGACCTCGGGCGTGTCGTCAATGATGATGTCAACCCCTGTTATAGCTTCCAAAGCTCTAATGTTCCGCCCTTCGCGACCTATGAGACGGCCTTTCATCTCGTCATTGGGGAGAGGTACAACGGTGGTGCTGGATTCCGAGACCACATCAGTGGCCAGGCGGTGTATGGCGAGGGTTATCACCTTCCTGGCCTTCTGTTCGGCCTCTTCCTTCATCTGCTGCTCCAGCTCCCAGTAGCGACGCGCGATTTCGTGCTTGATATCGTCCTCGGCCTTCTTCATGAGAAGGTCTCGCGCTTCGGCCATAGTCAACGAGGCCACACGCTCCAGGACCTGGACCTGCTTGGCCTTTAGCTCCTCCACCTCGGCCATTTGCTTGGCGTACTCCTGTTCCTTGACGGCCAGGCTACGCTCCCGCCGCTCCAGAGACTCGATCCTGCGCTCCAGGTTCTCCTCGCGGTGGGTGAGGCGCCGCTCCTGACGCTGAAGCTCGTGGCGGCGCTCCCTAAGCTCTGCCTCCGAGGCAGCCCGCAGCCGGAGGCTCTCCTCTTTGGCTTCCAGCAGTATCTTGCGCTTCTCTTCCTCGGCCTCTTGCAGTATCTGCTGGGCCTGTTGCTGAGCGGCGCGCACGCGGTTGCCAAAGAGGGTGAACGGAAGGAGAATGCTGTTGACTACACCTTTCCCCAAAGTCGCCAGGGCGGCAAGGACTCCATTACGCTTCATTAAGTCCTCACCTCCCTTTATAAATAGGACCTAAGAATGTTAAGACCATCAGGCCCTTATCCCCTCATAATATCCTTACGGTTATAGGCTGTCAAGGCAATGTACTGGTTCAGTACATATGAGACAGTCGGGCTATTTTAGGGACCAGTTCTGGGTGGTGCTTAGTA